>NZ_BOCG01000464.1 GCF_016587775.1 Lactobacillus nasalidis
CAGAGACAGGTGGTGCATGGCTGTCGTCAGCTCGTGTCGTGAGATGTTGGGTTAAGTCCCGCAACGAGCGCAACCCTTGTCTTTAGTTGCCATCATTAAGTTGGGCACTCTAGAGAGACTGCCGGTGACAAACCGGAGGAAGGTGGGGATGACGTCAAGTCATCATGCCCCTTATGACCTGGGCTACACACGTGCTACAATGGGCAGTACAACGAGAAGCGAACCTGCGAAGGCAAGCGGATCTCTTAAAGCTGTTCTCAGTTCGGACTGCAGGCTGCAACTCGCCTGCACGAAGCTGGAATCGCTAGTAATCGCGGATCAGCACGCCGCGGTGAATACGTTCCCGGGCCTTGTACACACCGCCCGTCACACCATGGA
>NZ_BOCG01000465.1 GCF_016587775.1 Lactobacillus nasalidis
GCCGGCCACGACCGCCTTGCCCAGCAGGTCGGCCTGCTGGCTGGCCAGCATCAGGGTGACCAGGCCGCCGGAGTCATAGCCGAAGACATAAGGCTTCTCCAGGCCCAGCTCCTTGATGAAGACCGCCAGGTCTTCCACTTCCGTCTGGTAGTGCTCGGCCCCGTCGCCGCTTAAGCCATGCCCCCGCATGTCCAGGCTGTAGACCGTGTAGTATAAAGACAGAGGAGCGATCACCTTGCTGTACATCCCCCCGTCCAAGTGGTGGCCGTGCAGGAGAATCAGCGGATGGCCCTGACCGAGCTTCTGATAGTAAAGATCGACTCCGTTAACTTTGATGATCATCTTTGATCCTTTCCCTTACATAATTGCCCGTGTATTCCCGGCCCTCATAAGGCCGTCGGCTGGTCAGCCGGCGGCGCAGGTGCTTGAAGATGCTGCCGTAAATCGAGACGTTGGCCGCC
>NZ_BOCG01000466.1 GCF_016587775.1 Lactobacillus nasalidis
TTGTGCCGGTGCACCGACTTGGGCCTGCATGGGAATTGCTGTCGGTTTGCTGATTAGAGCCAAGCGTGACCCTAAGCTGCGCTCTGTTATGGCAGCTGCCATTGTCCCAGTTTTGTTTGCTGGGATTACCGAACCAATTGTTTACGGTGCATTACTGAGATACAAGAAGTGCATGGCCTATACGATGATCTGTGGTGCAGTTTGCGGTGCTTTTACTGCCTTAGTTGGTGAAAAGATCACGGTAATGTTCTTCAGTATTTTGTCACTGCAAACTTCCATCAACTGGATTCCAGGGACTATTGTCGGCGTATTGACAGCTGTTGCCGCAATGATTTTGGTTTTGGTATTTGGCTACGAATCGAAGGAAGACAAAGCAAATGCGTAGTGAATTGTTTGCAACTCTAGAGGTTGAACTAGGTCCGCGACTGAACGTAGGGCAGACAGACCAAGGATTTTTCAAAATCATTCCGATTATCGGAGGAACGGTAACGGGGAAGTTAAATGGGAAAATAGTTTCATTTGGTGGCGACTTCAATCAAAGATATGATGACCGTTTTTCTAAAGCGCATGCTTTGTATCTGCTAAAATGTAATGAAGAGTTGATTTATGTAGATAATCAAGCAGACATTGATAAAAAGACCAGCTCGTTCACACATCTGCGCTTTGTTGCCGATAAAAATGGTAACTACCATGATCTTAATTATCGAACCTTTAATGGCAAGATTGTTGAGGGAGATGATGCGCATGTTTTGATTGAAGTTTATGAGGTAATGGATCTTGCTTAACCAACGCTTTACTCTTGCTGAGGAAAATTCTTTCCTAGAAACATTCGTGATTGACCCTAATATTTCATCAAAGAAGACTAAGAAACGCCCTGCCATGGTGATTTGTCCAGGTGGTGCCTACTTTAAACTGGCGCACCGGGAAAGCGAACCGATCGCATTACACTATAGCGGCGAAGGCTTTCACAGCTTCATCTTGAGATATCCGATTGACAACCATAAGTCACAATATCCTTATCCAGTATTATCCTTATTTCAAGCTTTGGCACTAATTAGAAAACACTCTGACGAATGGTTTGTTGATGTCTCAAGAATTTATGTTATGGGCTTTTCTGCTGGCGGTCACGTTGCTGGCTTATACGCAAACTTATGGAATGATCCATCTTTGATCGCCAAGGCGGGTGTTGTCAACGAGGATCTGCCTAAAGTCAAAGGCGTGATTCTTGCATATCCTTTGGTTGGAACAACCAACCGGCCAAGCAGTGAGTGGAATGATGAACGGAAGCTTTTTCAATGCCTTTACGGGACTGAAACGCCGAGCCAAGATCAGGTTTCTGCGGTGACATTGAGTAATTTGGTAAATGCTGAAACTTTGCCGCAATTTATCTGGTGTGCTGCGGATGATCCGGTCTTAAACTCAGCGGATACTGTCAGCTATGTTTTGAGACTGCAGGAAGAAAAGAGAAACGTTGAATTCCACATGTTTAAAAAAGGATCTCATGGCTTAGCCTTGGGTGATTACGCAACGGCAGATCCAGAAGATGCCAACCTTTTCCGTCCAATGAGCTTGTGGCCGCAATTGGCTGCTAATTGGATGAAAACTCTTTAGACTTTAATTCATTCTTGTTTTGTTAAGTTAAATACCAACTTAGTGTTGGATGATTGCTCGATGAAGTAGTCGTTCAACACTTTTTCTTTTGCCGTGCAAAGCTGAGATGAAGCCAACGCAGCAGACCTATGACATACGAAATAATCCCAGCACCGGAGTGCTGGGATTATGCTATTGGCGACTTGCTTTACTTTGTAATAAAGAAATGATTGTGTTCAATTGATCAACCTGTTGTGCATTCAATGCTGATATTTGTGCTAGGCTGTCAGCTGCATGTTGTTGAAGGACAAGATCGTTAGTTCTGTACTTAGTAGTAGCGGTTTTATCTTCCTGGGATTGACTGTTGAAGTTGATAGGTTTAGTGCCGTTGCCATTCATTCCTTGATTATTGTTTGCACCTTTGTGCTCTGGAAAGAACGTGTCAATTGGTACTTCAAAAATTGTAGATAATAGATAGAGACCGTCGAAACGAGGCGTCCGCTTTCCGTTTTCGTAGTTAGAAATAGAAGTCTTAGTAGTGTTCAGCTTTTTAGCAAGTTCATCTTGAGACCAGTTTCTTTCTTCTCTAAGTCTCTTGATTTGTACGCCAGTGTATTTGGCCAGCTGAGGCAAATTCCATTCAGTCATTTTGATTAACTTCCCTAAAATAGTTTGCTTTTCATTACTATTATATCTTAGTGTAGATTTTAGCGGTATTTGGGATCTTATAGGCTTTCTCGGTCTCGTTGCGTAAGTAATAAATGCAGTCCAAGCGCGGATTGCATCCCCTTTGTTTTGTCGTATCTCTATCCCGGTAAGCCCGTCTTCTCCAGCCAGCTGACGAACTGCTTGCCGGCACGGGGACTGCCTTGCTTTAGAATCCCGCCACCGTAGTTAGGTAATAACTTCGAGAAAATAAAAAAATTTGGCATTTTTCTTGTACTAGTTATTGGAGAGAAAATTCTCTTCTAGAAACGGAGGAAAAATGACCAAAACAACAGCATCCGTCCGCGGCAGCAAGGACGTCGTCCAGAAAGTCCTGCTGGACAAGAACGAAATTTTTGCTGACGTATTGAACGGCTTCATCTTCAATGGAAAACAGATTATCAAGCCGGACATGCTGGCAGACACCAACACGACCAGCTACTACAAGGCCAACGGAGAGGTTCACGGCCAGGACCGGGACGTGGCCAAGCTGCTGACGATCGGCAAGAAGAAGATCGTCATTTCGCTGGTTGGAATCGAGAACCAGACCCGGCCAGACAAGCACATGCCGGCGCGGGTGATGAACTACGATGCCGCGGCCTACTGCTACCAGCTCACCAAGAGCAAAAAGCTCTACCCTGTGCTCACGCTGGTGGTATACTACGGGAAAGAAGCTTGGAACTACAGCCGGAATTTGCTGGGGAACATCAATCTGCAAAAGCTCCCCGAGGAAATGCGGCCGCTGATCAGTGATTACAAGATCAAGGCTTTTTACCGGATCAGCGACTTGAATGCAAAAGAGCTGGATAAGCGTTTCAAGAGCGCCTTTTTCTGCCTGGCG
>NZ_BOCG01000467.1 GCF_016587775.1 Lactobacillus nasalidis
ATGATCAATATGATCCGCTACAAGGCCAATATGGTCGGTATCACGGTTATCTGCACAAATGAATCGTATACAAGTCAGACTAGTGCTCTTGACGGCGAAAAGCCATGCTGGAACAATGGCAATAAGAGCAGAAAAAAGCAAGGGCTGAGCCCAGCCAATCGGCGCATTCACCGCGGCATGTTTAGAACCAACAAGGGTTTGTTGGTCAATGCGGACATCAACGGTGCAATGCAGATAGTAAGAAAAGTATTCCCGAACGTCTCATTTGCGAACGGGATAGTGGATGCTGTGTTGCATCCAGCCAAATGGTCTCCTCTCATTTGAGGAGCCACTTGGCAAACGAGTAATATTTGTGTCTGTGTATAGAGCTTCGGTTGACGGACTGTAAAGTTGTCCTCCAGTTTTCTTGAAAACCATATCAAGGGAGCGTTTGTGATACTTACTTGCTAAGTATTGCTTGAAAAAGGTCGGTCTAGATATTAAAGCTGTTAAAGCAGACACTCGGCAAAATCATATCAAATGACATAATTTTATATAATCTGACCCAATATTCTCTAACATGATAGAGGAATAATTTGCCTGGAGGAGGGACGGAGTTTCACGTGGAACAATAGTCTGAAAGAACCCTACCAGATTAGGAATCGAGTCATCTATGCGATGATTTCGGAAAATATAAACTAAAAGGATCTGCCTTCTGTTGAGGCAGATCCTTTTGCGTATGCTGTTTAGCGGCCTTTTTTAGAGTAGTTGATCAGATACTTGGCCAAAGCAATTAGGCCGAAGACTGCCAAAATGACTACGATGACCGTCATGATAGTAAACCAAGGCATTTTAATCACTCCCAATGTTAAATCCGGTGTAAATCTTTAGTATCTTTTACATATTATAATATCATTGGTTTTGCTTTTTTGCAATCGCTTTCTAAAAATCCAGCAAAAAAACAGGAGTATCTTCTTAAAGAGAAGACGCTCCTGTTTTTGGTTAAGCTTACAGAGCTTTTAAAATATGAGTCACAAAGTCAGAGCATTTACCAGATGCCGATTACTTTTGTCCAAGCAATGCCGACAACGAGCCAGATGATGTTAAGTACAACGCCGATGATTGCATTTAACTTCCACCAATCTTTTTCAGTCACATACCCGGTGCCGGACATGAAGGCAGCGGTACCTTGAGAGTAAGGAGAGGTGGACAAGTCGATAACGCCGTAGAAGGACAGCATCAAAGCGGCGAGCAGATGCGGGGCACCAGCACCGATTGCAATTGACAAGAAACCAGGATAAAGGGCACTGATATGGGAGATGATGCTCGGGAAAAGGTAGTGGAGGTAGAAATATGCGATGCAGAGAACTGCCAAAACCAGCATCCAGTTGACCCCGTGAAGCATCCCGCCTAGGGTAGTTGAGAACCATTTAAAGAAACCAAGCTTGGTCAATTTGGCTGGCATCAAGAGGATGATCGACAGCCAAGTCAACAGATTCCAGGCAAACTTTGTTTCCAGCATGTCCTTCATGGAAATAACTCCTGTCGTCAGCAAAATTGATACAGCGATAAAGGAGACCAGGGTTGCATCAATTCCAATGAAGCTGCCGATAACCCAAAGCAAGGTTGCCAGAGCAAAAGTAGCGGCCATGATTTTTTCAGCCAGGCTCATCGGTCCCATTTCGGCAAGGTGGTCATCAGCCCATTGCTTTGAATTTGGAGTCTTCTTGATGGTTGGCGGGTAAATTTTGTAAAGAACCAGCGGAACCAAGACAAGGGACAGGACACCAGGGACCAGGGCTGCCAAGAACCAGGTAAGCCAGGAAATTTCAATGCCTTGAGCCTTGGCCAGGCCCACGGCAACTGAATTGCCGCCAAGCCCAGTCAAAAATAGAGCTGAAGTGATGATATCAACTTCGTATTCATTGAAAGCCAGGTAAGAACCGATCTTGCGCTCAGTGCCTTCTTCAGGACTGGATCCCATGGAGCGGGAAAGACTGTCCAAAATAGGATAGATGATCCCATTTAAGCGGGCGTTATTGCTGGGGATGCCGACTGACAGCACAACTTCAACGAAAGAAAAGGCATAAGCCAGTCCAAGCGTGCTCTTGCCAAACAGCTTGATGAAGTAGTAGGCCAGTCTTTTGCCCAGGCCGGAATTTGCAAAGCCAGCGGACATGAACAGGCACATTGCGATCATCCAGCCGATGTTACTGCCAAAAGCAGTAGTAACTTCTTCAGTTGTGAAGAGCTTCAGCAGGATGCTGATCGTGATAGAAATGATCATGACCGACATCATAGGAAGAGGCTTGGTAATGCAGGCAGCGATAGTCGCGATAAAGACACTGAACAAATGCCAGGCAGCGACAGAAATCATAGCTGGCTTAAGCGGCGTCAAGAGCCACAGGCCAATGCCTAATACCAGAGGGATGATAAATCCCTTCCAATTTACTTTTTGCAACATAAGCAGCCTCGCTTACTTTTCCGCCTTGGCAATAGCTGATTTGACAGCTTCTTTAAGCGCTCTTGAAGTTGCTGAAGCACCTGAAACCGCGTCAACGTCGATAGAGTTGGCTTGAACGATCCGGCCAGGAATTTCCTTAACGGCAACTTCGCCAATCCCTTCAGTTTCGTGATCTTCAACAACTTCAACGTTCTTGATCGTCTTGTCCTCGTAAGTTACGCGAACGACGATCTTGCCGCCCAACCCGGCTTCTGATTCGCCAAGGTATTGGTTGTCTCCAACAGCGAAATCTTCCTTTGCGTCGCCGCTGACCAGGTCATTGATGACGCCGACAGGGTTGGTCAGTTCTACGCTGGCAGTTGCTTCGGCCTTTGCTGCACTTTCCCCGGCGATCTTGCCGAAAATCAAGCATTCCGCAACGTTGCCGCCGCCTTGGTAGTGGTTGACACAGACACCGCCAAGTTCACCAGCGCCAAACAGGTGCTCAATCGGCTTTTCATTGACGTCAAGAATCTGCGCGTATTCGTTTCTTTGCGGGCCGCCCTGGGTGTTCAGCATTGACGGAGCGAGCTTGATGGCATAAACTTTCCCCTTGCCGTCAAATTTTTCCATGCTGTCAACCGGCCGGTTGAATTCGAAGTCTTTCTTTTGGTCAATGTAGAAATTGAAGCGGTCAATCGTCTCTTGCAAGTTGGCTGCAGGCAGCTTGGTCTTTTCTGCTAAGTCGGTCAAGGATTCACCCTTGACCAGCTTGTCCATGAAGCTTGGGTACTTCAAGGCGCCTTGTTCAGCCTCGTGGGCAAATTTGTCAAACTGCTTTTGGTCAAAGACCAGGTAGGCATTTTCAAAGGCCGTCGGCACTTCCCAGGCACCGTGAGAATATGAGTGACCGTGCCGGCCGGCTTCATCTTCGTTAAAGAAGCGGGTGGCATCGTCTGAAACCACGAAGATTGAACCGTGTGTCAACAGGTTCCACTTGATTTGCCGGCCACGCTTGTTTTCACCTTCATAGAAGGTGTAGCCAGGCATGATCCCGTGGTTTTCCCAAGTATTCATGTGCCAGAGCTTGGCCCCAACTTCTTCAGCCATCTTGATGCCGTCCCCGCGGTTGTAGAGGGTGCCAAGTGGAGTCCGCTTTGGCTGCAGGAGGAAGTTCTGCTGCATTTCAGCATTGTTTTCAAACCCGCCCAGGCTCAAGACTACCCCGCGTCTAGCATGAACAGTGTATTCCTTTCCGTCGCGGCTGACTACCACGCCATCGATTCTGGAGCTGGCAGGATCTTGGATCAGCTTGACTGCCCGGCTGGCCAGCCAAACATCGATATTGTTGCTGCGCTTCTTGACGTTTTCGCGAATGATCTTCCACAAAGCAGCGTCAAAGTTGTGGTCATGAACCAAGGCAAAATCAAAAGTATCACTGCCTGGCAGTTCTGGATATTCAGCCAAAGTTGGGCGCTCGTAAAGCGGCTTGCCAGGTGCCTTGTCACGGCTGGCGATGTACGGGTGGTCTACGCCGAGATATTTGGTGAGGTATTCCGGGATTTGGGTCAGCCCTTTGACATAGGCATCCAATACAGCTTCAGAAATAGTAAACGGAGCAGCCAGAGCCTTGTAGTAATCCTTCAACTTGTTGAAGTCGTGTCCCATCGCGATGTGTTGCGCGCAGTAACGGGTGTTGCCGCCTTCATGGCCATAAGGTGCTGCGTCAAGCAGGAGAACCTTGGCACCATTGTCGGCCGCGAACCGGGCAGCAGAACCGCCGGCCCCGCCGAAACCTACGACAACAACATCATAATCAGCATTCCATTGAACATCAGTATTCATTGCTTTTTCCTCGAATTCATTTATAATTTTTTCTTCAAAACGAACTCTATCACCGGAGAAGAGCGCTTACAACACCGATTTTGATTTTATTTTTATTCACAAATATAAAGCTTGTAATATAACTGATTACCAGGGATGCCATTCACAAACTTTTTTGCTACAATTTGATATAGGAAAGCTTTTATAGATTGTATTTATAAAAATGAAATAAATGCTTATTTTTTAGGTTTAAGCTATGCAACTAAAAGATCTGGAATATTATGTCAAGCTCGTTCAGACGCAAAGCTACAGCGAGACAGCGAGCTATTTCCACTTGTCGCAGCCAGCGATCAGTTCGATGGTAGGGCGGCTGGAAAAAGAATTTTCGCAAGAATTGATTATAAAAAAGACGCGGTCAGCCATGCACGTTACCACGGCGGGGAAAATACTGTACCAGCACGCGCTTAATTTCCTCAAGGAAGAAGCGCTTTTAAAAAGCGACCTCAAACGGTCACAGAATAAAAAGTTCGTTCTCGGCTATTCAGAGGTCGCCGGCCGGGCCTGGCTGTCTTCAGTCATCCAAGAGCTCAACCAAGGGAAGCTCTTGGCCAACTTGGAAACTCATCAGGAAAGTTCCAAGCGGTTGGTGGAGCATCTGCATGAAGGAAAATTTGACGCGATCGTCTTTACTCATTTTGCGGATCAAGTTTTCAAAGGTTTGCAAGTCAATGACATTGAGAAGTATGAGTTTAAGCTTTTGGTTTCGGAAAAGTCGCCCTTGGCCTCAGCAGAGAGCATTGACATTCAGCAAGCCAGCGATCTGCCGGTGATCATGCGGCATAAAAACTACCTGTCCACGCAGGCGCTGCAGCGGATTTTTGCCAAGCGGGACTTTCATCCCAAGAAAAAGCTCTTTCTTGACAATATTGATGCCACCGAAATTCTGGTCGCTGACGGCCTGGGGGTCGCGCTGCGAATCGATACTGGCCTTCCCGCGCCGGCTGGAACGCGGCTAGTGCCGCTGATTCACAACCAGCGGATCTACGTTTATTCGGCTTTGGCTGTCCGGAGCAGCTTTGTTCCAACGGCTGAGCACCAAAAATACCTGGATATTTTACTGAAAAACAAGCTGCACTGATCCAGCAAAAAACAGGAGTATCTTCTTAAAGAGAAGACGCTCCTGTTTTACTTCTTATTTAAGCAAGTTGGCAGCTGCCTGGTCGGCAATCACCGTAACGTTCGGGTGCTTTTGCAGGACGCTGGCCGGGACATCCGTGGTTACTGGTCCTTCAACCATAGCCTTGATGGCCTTGGCCTTGCTTTCCCCCTTGGCCAAAAGGACGATTTCCTTGGCGGCCATGATGTTGGCGATCCCCATGCAGATGGCGCTCTTTGGCACTTCATCAATGCTGTCGAAGAAGCGGGCGTTGGCCTTGATCGTGCTTTCCGTCAAAGCCACTTCATGCGTAACGCTGTCAAAGGGCGTGCCCGGTTCGTTGAAGGCGATGTGCCCGTTCTGCCCGATCCCTAAGACCTGCAAGTCTACCGGGTTTTCCGCCAAAATCTGGTTGTAGCGGCCGCACTCTGCTTGAATGTCCTTTGCCTGGCCGTCCGGCAGGTAGGAGCGCTTGAATGGCTTGTACTGGAAGAGATGTTGGTTCATAAAGTAGTGGTAGCTCTGCGGGTTTTCCGGGCTGAGGCCAACGTACTCGTCCAAGTTGACGCTGGTCATTTGACTGAAGTCGAGCTGGCTGGTCACCATCTCCTGGTAGAGCTCAACCGGTGAAGACCCGGTTGCCAAACCCAAGGTCTTTGCCCCTTTGCTAACCGCCTTTGCCAAAAGGTTAAAGGCCTGCTTGCCCAATTCACTGGCGTTTTCTGCAACAATAACTTTCATCTTGATCACGACTCCTTGATTTTTTACTCACTCATATTGGTATAGTCCATTTTAGTTCCGCGGAGATTTTTTGTCAAGGTATAGACCAATAATTCTTGCTAAATTTAGGATGATTTTTTCAAAAAATGTCCGCCATGTACTATGCTTAGAAGGGAAAAAGAAGCAGAAAAGCAAATAAACTCATATGGAGGAAATATCATGAAATACATGACCGTCAAAGGAGAAAAACTGAGCCAGCTGGGCCTGGGCACCTGGAACATGGGGGAAAAGACCGGCAAGCGGGAGGCGGAAATCGCCGCCATAAGATACGGCTTGTCCGCCGGCGTCAACGTGATCGACACTGCCGAAATGTACGGGGAAGGGCGGGCCGAAAGCCTGGTCGGTGAAGCCATCAAGGACCTGGACCGGAGCCAGCTCTTCCTCATCTCCAAGTTCTACCCCTGGCACGCCAGCCCCCAAGAGCAGAAAAAAAGCCTGGCCGCCAGCTTGAAGCGGCTGGGGACAGACTATTTAGACCTGTATCTTTTGCACTGGAAGAGCGACTATCCTTTGGCAGAAACCGTCAAAGGCCTGCAGGATTTGCAAAAAGCTGGCCTGATCCGCCACTGGGGCGTTTCCAACTTCGATACGGCTGACATGCAAGAGCTGGTGGAGATTGCCGGGGAAGGGGCGGTTTTTGCCAATGAAGACCTCTATAATATCGACAAGCGGGGCGTTGAATATGACCTCCTACCTTGGCAAAAGCAGCACGACATTGCCTTTATCGGCTACTCGCCCTTTAACTCTGGCAACGGCCAGTCAATTCCCGTTAAGCCCAGCCTCAAGCAGATCGCGGACAAACGGGGCGTGTCTGTCCACCAGGTATTGCTGGCCTGGACCATGCGGACCGGGCAGGTTCTGACCATCCCCAAGGCCGGCTCAGTCGCCCACATGCAGGCCAATTTGGCGGCCGCTGACCTGGTCTTGACGGCTGAAGACCTGGCCAGCCTGGACCGGGACTACTTGCCGCCGAAAGCTAAGCAGCCTTTGGAAAGCATTTAGTTTTTTGCATACAGGAAGCAAAAATCCAGCAGAAAACTGATAAATAAACGGATGGTGGTTGACAGCGGCTAAAGAGCATAACACTATCATGCAGTTTGTAAGAATATCGGGAAAGAAAATAGTGTAACTGCATGAAAAATAAAAAGAATATCGCTTATTTTATTTACGCTGTTTTGACAGCAGCGATTCTGGTCCTGGCCAGAAAGCATTTCGTTGAACTGAAGGGGAGCAGCCTGGATCTGGCGAACACGGGCTATTACACCTATGCTGTCAGAGACCAGATCTTGTCCAGAGACCTGCTCTTCTTTGACTGGGTCAGCGTCATGTTGCCGCGGCTGGACCTGGCCGGGATTGAGCCGCTCTTGCTGACCCGGCACTTGAGCCGGAAGCAGTTTACCCTGTTGCGGCTCAAGTGGTCCTGGCCCTACCTGGCCTGCCTGTTTGTGACCCATTTGATCTACTGGCCGGGCAGCTGGCTGGCGGCAGCATCCCTTATCCTGCTCTTTGCCGCGGCTG
>NZ_BOCG01000468.1 GCF_016587775.1 Lactobacillus nasalidis
CAGCCTGCCGCTTTTCCAGCTCGGCTTCGCTGGCCTCAGGCAGGACTGCCACGAACTCTTCCCCACTGATCCGGTAGAGCTGGCGGCTGTCAAAGCTGACGCTCAGCCAGTCGGCCGTCTGCTGCAAGAGCAGGTTGCCTTCCTGCGGACCATGATCGGCGTTGTAGTCGCGCAAATCGTACAGGTCCATGTAGATCAGGCCAGCGGCAATCCGCTGGTCCTTGAGCCGCTGAAGCTCGCTTTGGTAGGCGCTTTGGTTGCCCAGACCGGTCAAGTGGTCGCTGGCCGCCGGAGACGGCAGGCGGCTCAAGCGCCCGACTACGCTCAGCTTTGCCGCCAAATAGCGGGTGTATTCCGCCAGCAGGTCCTTGGCGTAAGCCAGCCGGTCGGCGTCGAAGTTCTCGATTCCCAAGTAGCCTAGCAGTTTCTGCTGGCTGAAAAGCGGGAAGAGCAGGACGCGGACGTTCTTGCGGTTCAGTTCATAAAGCTCCCGGTCAAAGCGCAGGCTTTCCATGTCACTGACATACAGGTACGGCTGCTGGCCGCGCAGACGGTCACAGTAGGAAATGATCTGGCCGGCCAGCCGGTCGGAAATGTTCCCCATCAGCCTGCCCTTCTGGCTCCATTCATATTTGAGCACGGCCTTGCCTTCAATTGCTTCAAACATGTAGATTCTTTCCGGTTCAAGCAGGCTGGCTACTTCCACCAAAGAGAAGTTGATTTCAGAATCGTGGTCTTCCGGCCCGTTCAAAGTCCGCGCCAGCATCGCGCTTTGGGCAGCCAGGCTGCCGGACTTCTGCAAAGCTTCCAGCTTCGGGGCGTTGTCTTCAATCTTGGTGAAGGCCAGGGCCACGCAGGCCGGCAGAGCAGCTGGCAAAATCGTGAATTCGCACCAAGCCTCCAGGTGCTTGTTGTACAGGCGGTGGCTGCTTGCCCGGCTCGTTCGCAGCACTTCCAAAGGCAGAGTCGACCACTGCTCTTCTTCACCCGGCAGGGCCGAGGTAATTTTCTTGCCCAGCAGCTCTTCTTCAGGCATCCGCAGCATCTGGGTAAAGACCCGGTTGACGGATACAAACTCACAGTTGGCCGCGTGGATGTTTTTGTCATAAAACGGCCGCACGACCACGTATGGCAGCGGCAAGTCCTCGTAGCCGCTGGAGCTGGCCAACTTTTCCTTGGCCCGGCTGGACATGAGTTCAACCTTAAACAGGCTGTGCTCGTGGGAGTTGACGATCATCTTGAAGCTCAGCTGGTATTCGCGTCCGCCGACAGTCAGTTCAGTCAGCTGCTCATGAGTCGACCGGGCTGCTTCACCGGCAAAACGCAGCATTTTCTCCTGGCTGGCCTGATCGCTCCAGGCCAGGTCGCGCCTGCCCGTCAGCACGATCCCGATCTGGGCCGCGAAGGAGCGGAAGGCCGAATTCAGATAGTAGGCCGCGAACTTTTCCTGCTGGCGGTCATAGTCCACGATGGCCAGCGGCTGGTCAACATTGACGTCGACCAGGCCGGCGGTTTCAAAGTAGGAGCTTTCATCCAGCCCTTCCCAGGCCACTCCCAGGTCTTTCAGGCGGTCAACCACCTCCGGGAAGGTGTTTGGTTTGCCGTAGTAGTAACCCTGGATCACTTCACAGCCTACGTCCTTTAAGAAGGCGATCTGTTCCTTGCTCTCCACGCCTTCGCAGAGAGTGTGGACGCCCAGGCTCTTGGCCATGGAAATCAGCGGTCTGATGACCTTCTTGCTGCGCTCGTCGAACTTCCGCATGAAGATCATGTCCAGCTTGATCTCGTCAAAGCCGTATTCCTTCAAGGTGTTCAAAGAAGAAGCCCCGCTGCCGAAGTCGTCCATCAGTACCTGGAAGCCGTTGGCATGGAAGCGGTCAATGGCCTTTTTTATCTTGACCGGGTCCTCGGTCAGAATCGTTTCAGTGATTTCCACCCGCAGCATTTCCCGGGGAATATCGTACTTCTTGACCAGGTCAAGCAGGACCTGGTTCGGGTCGCTGGTCACGAAGTCCGTCCGCGACAGGTTGAAGGAAATCGGCACGATCTGGCCGCCAGTGTCCAGCTGGTGGCGGATCAGCTTGACCGCTTCCTCCAAAACGTACAAGTCCAGCTTGTAGGTCAGGTTGCTGTCTTCCAAAACCGGCACGAAGCGGCCCGGAGACATGAAGCCCCTGGTCTGGTCGTTCCAGCGGGCCAGGGCTTCCAGGCCCGACAGCTTCCCGTTCATCAGGTGCACCTGCGGCTGGTAGTAAACCTGGATGTCGCCGTTGGCAATGGCTTCATCGATGTGGTCGACCACGAACTTGGTGTAGGCTGACTTTTCGCTGAACTCTTCCGTGTAGACCCGGTAGCAGTTTTCAGCCCCGTCCTTGACCTCGTCGCAGGCCGTCTTGGCGTAGTCGCACTCGGTTTCGACGCTCTTGCTGCCGTCGGAGTAGTAGATCCCGGCCTTCAGGTAGAGCTTGAAGGACAGGTCGATCTGGCCGACGCGCCGGTTGGCCTCTTCAATGCGGTCCATTACGCCGTCGTTGTCCAGGTCAAAAATGACGAAGTGGTCATTGGCAAACCGGGCCAGATATTCCGAGCCGAAAATGTCCTTTAAGATCTCAGCTACCTCTTTCAGGCACTCGTCCCCTTTTTCGTGGCCGTTGATCACGTTGTAGAGCTTGAACTTGGCCAAGTTGATGTAGATGATTGCCGGCATGATCGACGGGTCTTCCTTGCGCTGCTTGGTCAGCTTCTGAGTCAGGTAGTACTGGGTGTACAGGCCCGTCAAGCGGTCGTAGTTGACCATCTTTTCATAGGTGTCGTCCTGGCCTTTTTGCTGCATGTTGTTGAGCTCAGACAAAAAGTACTGTCTGAACATCAAGATCTGCGACAAGAAGAAGCCGTAGCGCAGGGTGCTGAAGTCAGCCGCGCTGTTCTCGTGCACAAAGTGCCAGTAGCAGTCGATAACGATGCAGACGATCAGCAAAAAATAGGTGCCCAGATAGGACCAGTGAATCAGCTTCCGGGTCTTGTAGGCCTCATTGGCCGATTCCTGCTCGGATTCGGTCAATTCTTCCGGACTGGCTTCGCTAACCGCCTTTTTGGACCGGAAAAGGTCCCCCACCATCATTGCCACGCCGCTGACGATGCCAACAAAGACAAGGCTGAGCAGAAAAGTGCGGTCATTGCTGAAGTCCAGGCCCTTGAAGAAATGCCGCCATAAAACGTAGACCACGTCTGCAAGACTCAAGGCAAAACCGTAAGCGGCATAAATTGCTCTTGGATATTCCAGCTGCTCGTTGACCATCATTACCAGCAGATAAGGCAGCAGAATCAAGACTGGGTAGGTAAACAGGCGCCAAATGTGGTAATGGCCCAGCAAGACCGTCAGCTGCATTTCTGCCTGCATCTGCAGGATCGCAAACAGGATCGTCGCGATCGAATAGTAGATCAAGCTCCGCTTGAACTTGCTGCCCAAAGGCGCGAAGATGGCAAACAGCAGCATGGTCACGCCCAAAACAGCCGAAATAATGCCCAAAGTCAGGCGCAGGACGTTCTTTTTAAAGTACCTGGCCAAAAAGGCCCCGTCGTTGCCCAGGCTGCAGTTGCTGATTTTGCCAAGCGGCTGGTAAAAGCCGGTCAGGCGCAGGCGGATCCTCTTGCCAGCCGCGCTGGCCGGCAGGGTAATGCTGTTGGTGAAGCTCTCATAATGCTCGGTCAGATTCAGCCAGTCAGCCGCGATTTCCGGATGGCTGTGGTAGAGCCGTTTTTGCCCCAGATAGGCATCGATCTGCTTGATATTGTTGGACAAAAAGATGATCTTGTCCTGGCTGGCCAGGTTCTTGGGCAGCTGGTAATAGATCGTCACTGAGTCGTTCTTCCCGGGCTTGATTTCCTGCAAATTGACCTGTTTGCCCGCTTTATCCGTCCACTTGCCGCCAATGCTGGTCAGGTGAGCAGTCGAATAGATTCCTCTAAAAGTTCCCTGATTGCGCCCCCAAAAGCTGACAATGCCCAAAGCCAGCATGATCGCCGCGATGATCAGCGAATAAAATATAGCGCATTTGTTTTTCTTCATCCTAAACCTCACTTTTCTTTAACCCGGTCAACAGGTTAAAAAGCGTTAGCGGTAGCGCTTGTGCGACTTGTAGAAGTCGTTTTTCTGCCGCTGCATCCTGCGGTCGGCCTGCTCAACTGCTTCCTGCAGATAGTGGGAATCCGGGCACCATTCGATCCCGACTGAGATCGATGGCGCGTCAGGGGTTTCCAGGCACTTTTGGAAAGCGGCGCAGTTGGCCTCGAATTCTGTTCTGGTGCTTTGGTCATCCAAAACCACGAATTCGTCGCCGCCGACCCGGTAGACATGGTCGCGGCCAAAATTCTAGCTGATGATCTGGCCGGCAGCAATCAAAAGCTCGTCGCCAGCGTCATGGCCCTGTTCGTCATTGGCTTCCTTCAGGCCGTTCAAGTCCATGAAGGCCACGCCGACGGTCCTTGAAGCCTGGGCCTTCTGGTAGTGGGTGAGCTTGGCCAGGTACGGGTGCCGGTCGTTCAGCTTGGTCAAGACGTCCGTGTCTCTTTGCTGCTCCAAATCGCGGCCGGTGATCTTGGCCCCCATGAAGTCGGCCGTCAGTTCGATCAGGTTGCAGAAGTCCATGTTCAAGTCGGCATTGAGATTTTCAACAATGACGATCCCCCGGATCTGCCCCCGCTCGTAAAACGGCGCCAGCAGCACGTTGCGCGGCTGGTAGCCGTCCTTGTAAGTCGCGACGATTTCTGGAAAAAGCTCGGCAATCTCCTGCGGATCAGTCACAAACATGCTGTCCTGCTTCTTGATTTTCTGCAGCTTGCTGCCCGAAAGCCCCTGCGGGATGCTGATTTTCTGCTGCTCGTCCTGCACGGAAGGGATTCCTGGCCTGCTCCAGCTGTAAGAGTTCTTGATATAGCCCGGCCGCGTTTCCAGCAGGCTGACCCGATCGGCCTGCAGGTCCTCGCCCAGCTTGGCCAGCCCCTGGCTGATCGCGTCGTCGAAGCGGTCGTTTTTGACGTTCAGGATTTCCGACAGCTGCACGATTTCGTTGGTCGTGCTCTGCTTTTGCTGGATTTCCTGTTCGTTGTGCTTCTGCTCATCGATATTGATCAGCACCAGCGAGTAAGTGTCCGGCACGGAGGCTGTGGCAGTGATGTATTCATACCAGTTGCCCGCCTTTGCGTGGAAAATTCCCTGGTGGATCCGGCCGTCAGCGCCGCCGAAGATTTCATCGATCCAGAAAGACAGCTTGCCTTTGATAAAATTCGACATTTTGTTGCCCAGCAGCTTTTCGCGGCTTTGCTTCATGATTTCCGCGTAAGCCTGGTTGACGTAGATGTACTGCATGTCGACGACCTTGTTTTGCTTGCGGACCGGGGCGACGATGACGAACGGAATCGGCATGTCCCGGTACTGGTCGGCGTTCAAGCTGAAGTTGGCCGTCACGCCGAGGTCGTCGCGGGGCTGCTCTTGGTAAACCTGGTTGGCATTGTAGGAGGTCAGCACGTCGATGATTGCGTAGGCATCGGTGTGCGGGTTGTAAGAAAGAATCCGCTGGTAGCCTTCAACGTAAAGGTTGTTGGGATAGCTGTGCACGCTGTAGTGCCATTCAGTCTTGCGGTTCTTCCAGTATTCTTCCTTGATCCAGGCCTTCAGATCCTTGAAAAACTGCGGTCCGATGGATTTGAGCTCAGTGTTGAAGGGGTGCTGCTCCATTTCTTCCTGGGTTACCGACCCGCAGCTGAGGAGGTAGCGGGTATAGCCCTCGTTGCCTCTCATGTAGTACAGCTTGCCGTTCTTGTATTCCAAAAAGCCCAGCGGCGTGCCCTTGAAGTAGCGGTCTAAGACCGGGTCCGGATCGTCAAAAGTCAGAGAGTCGTTGTAGCTTTCCGTGATGAAATGCGGCCGCTCTAAGCTCATCATCCCCACGCTGTTGTAGTAGTCGGACTCGCTGAAGCGCTCCAGGTTAGCCTCTGGTCCTTCGATCCACTTGCCCACGGCCTTGTCAAAAGGAAGCGGCTGGCCAAAGTAGTAGCCCTGGGCTGCCGCGCAGCCGATCTCTCTTAAAGACAGGAGCTGGTCGGAATTTTCCACCCCTTCAACGATCGTATCGATCCCCAGCTCCTCAGCCAGTTCGACCATCTTCTTTAAGACGATCTTTGACCGTCTCTGGTCAGGGTCGTTGATGAAACTGGCGTCGAATTTGATGCAGGTGAAGGGGGCGTTGTCCTTGATCAGGCCGATGGAGGAATAGCCCTCGCCGAAGTTGTCGACCCAGACGGAAAAGCCACTTTGCTTAAAGAGGCTGATCTGCTCGCGGATCTTGTCGGAATTGAGATTGCGGGTATCATTGCTGATCTCGATCACCAAAAATTCCGGCGACAGGCCGCTGGCCTTTACCCGCCTGCTGATTTCCTCAGCCATGTTGCACTGGTCGAATTCTGAACTGAAAAGGTTGATCGAAATGGCGATTTCCAGGTGGCCCATTTGCTGCATTTTCTTCAAATCGGCGATTACCTTGTCAACCATGTACAAATCCAGCCGGTACAATACCCCCGCCTTGTCCAGGATCGGAATGAACTGGTCATCCAGCAGCACCCCACTGTTGGGCTTGCGCCAGCGGGCCAGGGCTTCCCAGTTGCCGCTTTGCCCGTTCAGGATGCGGACGATCGGCTGGTAAAAAGGCTCAATCCAGCCCTCTTTCAAGGCCAGGTCGAAGTTGGAGAGAATGTAGCTCTCCAGTTCCAGCTTTTTCCGGTTCTGGCTGGTGAAGTAGGCGATATGGGAACTGACATCCTTGCGGTTGTTGTTGCAGGCCACCATCGCGTACTCGCAAACCTTCTTGATGTCCTCATAAATCAGGCTGCCGGCCTCATAGACCCCGATGCGGACTGCCAAATTGCGGCCGCCGTTGATCTGCCGGCTTTCTTTTAAGAAAGTTTCCAGCCGCTTGTCCAGGTCGGCGTGCGCCGTATAAGCATAAAAATTGTCTTCCGTGAAGTGGCCGCAGGCTTCTTCGCCAAAATAGCTGCGCAGCAGATTCCCGAAAGACCGCAGCAGGCGGTTGCCTTCCACGTAAGAATAGCGGTGGTTGAAGTGGCAGAAGCCGATGAGGTTGAAGGCCAGCATGACCGGCTGCTTGCCTTGCTTGAAAAGCTTCCGGCAGCCCAGTTCAGCCAGCTCGTAAAAGTAGACCGCCTTGGGCAGGCCGGTCAAATCGTCAAGCAGGTGCTTGGATTGGCCGTCAGCCTTGGGCAGGGTCCGGCCAGCAGCCAGCATCTGCTCAAAGCGGTCCGGTTCCATGACGGTATACCACACCAGCAGGTAGTGCCGGTTGCCGATTTCCTTGGCCTGGCCCTGGGCCTGCATGAGCGAATACTCTTCCTGGCCAGGCAGCTTGATGCGGTAGAGGTTCTGGTAGCTGCTTTTGTCCCGGCGGGCAAAAGAGGCGAAGTCTGCCTGAGCGCAGACCAGGTCGTCAGGGTGCAGGCCGGCAAAAAGGTTCTCATTCAAGAGCTGCTTTAAGTCAGCCGCAGACAGGCCATACAGGCTGCATAAGCCTTTTGAAACAGCCAAGGCTGTTACATGATTATTTTCAAATTGATAAAGTGCTATTGGCGCCTCGTTTCCAGCAATTTTCTCCCGTTCAGCACGATCAATGTTTTTTCTCATAAACCCGCTCCTAACAATCGAGATTTTCCGCCAATAACGGCGCTGGTACTCTAAGCAAAAATTAATTTTCGCCCAGAAGCCCAGCAATCTTCACACGTTGATCCATTCTTTATATTATATATAAATTGTTATACTAGGGCAAGTGGCGCCGGGTTTGATTCCGGCAAAAAACATAACCGATGGCCAATAGCAGCAAAAAAGGCCAAGGCTGCCGCAGCAGTCTTGGCCCGAATGGTCGGTTAAGCATTTTTCTTCTTTTCTAAGCGCTCCTGGCGCTTCTTGCGCAAGCGGCCGACGTCTCCATAGATCATGTAGGCAGCCAGAAGCAGCGCCAGGATGAAACCCAGCCGGCTGCCCCAGGAGTAAGTGAAGTACATTTTTGAATACAGTTCTTCTTGCACCGTCTGGCTCATGAAATGAGTCATGAAAACCTGGAAGCCAAAAGCCCCCACTGCGCCCAGCAAAAGCGGCAGCCAGGCCAGATAGCGGTCAAAGATCAGCAAGGCCACGCCCAGCAGGTACAAGAAACAGATGATCCACAAGGAAAGCTGGTAGATCTGCGTGATCTGCTGAAGCTCGCCTTCATGCACCTTCAATTCGCTGTTGACCAGATAGAGGATCAAATCCCCCAAAAAGACCTGCACCTTGTTTTTGGTCGGCAGGTTGAGGTCGCTGGCCTGCAGGCGCTTGTCCTGCCGGTAGCGTGAAACCAGCCGGTACAAGCTGAGGTAGGACTCCTTGATCACCACCTGATTCGGCAGCTGGTCAACCAGGTCCTCCTTCAAGCCCGATTCAACCGCTGCCTTGGCGGCAATCGTCATGGCGCTGTCGTCGTTTTGACTGGCAAACTGGTCAATCAGGCTGGAGGCGTAGTCCTTGGCGTCGCTCATTTTAAAAGTGATTGGGCTGCTCAAGAGGGCAACCAGCGACGCGAGGGCCACGAGCGAACACAGGCACTTGCGCAGAATTTGTTGCCATTTTTTCTGTTGGAACTTTTTCATAGCACTGTCCCAAGATAATACCCTGCCGTCAGCAGGCAGATTCCGCCAAGGTAGCTGGCCAGCAGGTAGCGCTTCAAAAGCCGCTTTTTGCCGCTGTCAGCCAAAGACAGCATTTCCGTGTTCAAGGTTGAAAAAGTCGTGTAGCCGCCCAGAACGCCGGTCCCCAGAAAGGCATAGACGAAAGCCGGCAGGTTCAAGGCAAAGACCAGCCCCAGCAAAAAGGCCCCGGACAGGTTGATCACCAGCGTCGGCCAAGGAAAAGCCGTCTGCCGCATCCAGTGCTTCTTGCCGTAATTGGTCAGCCCGAACCGGGCCAGGGCCCCCAGACTGGCGCCAAATCCAACTGCAAAGATCATCTTGTTACCCCCTCTCCAACATTTTTGTAGCGGCGAAATCTGCGGCCTTCTTGCCTGCCCAGGCACACAGGTAACCGGCCACAATCGTGCCGGTGAAGTAAAGCAGAGCCGGCAGGCTGCTGCCGGCAGCCAGCATCTTGAAGGCG
>NZ_BOCG01000469.1 GCF_016587775.1 Lactobacillus nasalidis
GGTACCAGATATAAAATCAAATGCGATAAGGTAGCCGGCTACTTAAGGATTTTTGATAAAAGAGTATAACACTAGTGGCGAAAAACGTACTTAATGTGTTTGATTATATGTAAGAGATAGCAGGTAGGTTCTAAGTTGAATTAGCGTAGGGAAAGCCAGAACTTTGCTTTAGGTTAGAGCGCAAATTTTAGTCATACTTCAGAAACATATGTTTGGGGATCTACAGGAATACGTGCTAAAATATTCCTCGAAACAAAGATTGAG
>NZ_BOCG01000470.1 GCF_016587775.1 Lactobacillus nasalidis
CGCGGTCGGCTCCGTGGCCGGCGGCTTCAGCGCCCTGGCTTCCAAGGCTTCCAGCGACCAGTCAAGCTCCAGCAGCTCGTCTGCTTCCAGCTCAAGCAAGTCCGCGCCAGCTGCTTCCAGCAAGCCGGCTGACCAAAAGCCTGACCAAAAGGACAACAACAGCCAGCCGGACAAGCAGAGCCAGTCAAGCCAGCAGCAGAGCAGCCAGTCAAGCTCGCGAGAACAAAGCCAAAGCAGTTCTTCCAGCCAGGCTGCCAGCTCTTCCAGCTCAGCCGCCAGCTCCTCCAGCCAGGAAGAGCAAAGCAGCCAGTCAGCTTCACAGAGCAGCCAGTCAAGCACTGACACGACGACGACCGACACAACTGATTAAAATTGACGACAAAAAAACGCCCGAAGCAAGTTCGAGCGTTTTTTCATGTCTTTTTTGCCTTTAAGCCCGGCCCTTGTAGGTGCCTTCCAGGGTGTTGATGACCAGTTCGTCGCCTTCGTTGATGAAGTCCGGCACAGTCACGACCAGGCCAGTTTCCATGGTGGCCGGCTTGCCGCCGGAAGCAGCCGTGGCCCCCTTGATGCCTGGCTGGGTTTCAACGACCTTCATGTTGACCGTTGACGGCAGCTGCACTGCCAGGAGTTCGCCTTCTTCAGTGAATTCCAGGATGACTTCGATGTTCGGCATCAGGTACTTGACGTCGTCGCCCAGCTGGTCAGCGGAAATAGCGTACTGCTCGTAGGTTTCCGTGTCCATGAAGTTGTAGCTGTCGCCTTCGGCGTACAGGTACTGGGCGTTCTTCTTGACGACTTCGACCAGCTCGATCTTTTCGCTTGGCCGCATGGTCTTGTGGATCACACTGCCGGCACGCACGTCGCGCAGGTCCATCTGCATCACGGTGTTGCCCTTGCCCGGCTTGTGGTGGTTGGCCGCCATGACCAGCATCAGCTTGCCGCCGTCTTCAAAAATCATGCCTTTTTTCAATTCAATTGCTTGCATGTAAAAAATCTCCCTAATAAGTATTTATTACCGTCATCCATTATAACAGTTAAAAGCTGCGCAGGTAAATTTTGTCAATCAAATGACCCTCAACCTTGTGCATGATCAGGTTGGCCCGCTCCTTGGTCGGGGCGATGTACTGGCGCAGGTTGACCAAATTGACCATCTGCCAGGTTTCCTCAGCCAGGCGCAGGGCCGCTTCTTCCGGGCCGTTGGCCAGCTTATAGTAGAAGTTGCTCGGGTCGTTCTTCTTCATCTTCATGATCTTCTTGAAGCGCTGCATGTACCACTTTTCGATCAGGTCTTCTTCGGCATCGATATAAATTGAAAAGTCGAAAAAGTCGCTGGTCACCAGCTGCCCGCTTTCCGGCAGCTGCAGGGTGTTGATCCCCTCGATGATCAGGATGTCGGGCTTCTCCACATGGCCGTAGCGGCCCGGCACGATGTCGCTGAGCTCTTGGGAATACAGGGGGTAGACGACGTCATCCTTGCCGCTGACCACGTCCCTTAAAAAGTCCCTGAGCTGCTGCATGTTGTAGCTTTCCGGGAAGCCCTTCCTGGGCATCAGCTTCCGCTTCTCCAGCTCCTGGTTGGGGTAGATGAAGCCATCAGTGGTCATCATCTGGGTCTTGAGGTCCGGGTAATAGCGGGTCAAGAGCAGCTGCAAGAGCCGGGCCGTCGTGGACTTGCCCACGGCGACTGACCCGGAAATGCCGATGATGAACGGCAGGCGGGCTTCCGGCAAATGCAAAAAGGCCGCCTGCCTGGCCGCCGTCTCCCGCTTGGCCAGGTAGGCCAGGTGGATGTAGTTCAAGAGGGTCTGGTAGATCTCGTCGACGTCT
>NZ_BOCG01000471.1 GCF_016587775.1 Lactobacillus nasalidis
CTCTTGCCGCGGCTGAAGGATTTGATCAAAGCCGCCGGCTTCAATCCGGACTACTACACTGGCGTTGGGTCGGCCTTCGACGAGCCGTATGACGCCTACAAGCCGAGCGGCAAGAATGCCAACAGCCAGATTGAAATCATGCAGGAAGACGGCAGCCTAATCGAGCTTTCCCAGCTCAGCCCCTTGGTCAAGGCCCTGAACGGAACCCTGCAGGGCGACGAGCGCTTCTTCTTCCCGGTTGCCATGCTCAAGCAGGCCGATTTTCAGAAGTATCTGAAAAACGGTAAGCTGCTTTCAGGCAAAAATTAATCCAAAAGAAAAACAGCCACTGCACTGCAGCGGCTGTTTTTTATTGAAAACTTTATTGGTCCTTGTACTTGTTGGCGTCGTAACGGGTGTCAAAAAGCGGACTCATTGGCTTGTGTTCCATGATCAGCTTGATGGCATCGCCCATCAAAGGCCCGACGGAAACCAAGATCATCTTGTCGAGGTTCTTTTCGGCTGGCTGTTGAATTGAGTCGGTCAAAACCAGGCTCTTGATTACGGAATTGTTCAAGCGGTCAACGGCTGGGCCGGACAAAACGGCGTGGGTCGCGCAGGCGTAGACTTCAGTAGCACCGGCATCCTTCAAGGCCTGGGCTGCCAAAGTGATGGTCCCGGCAGTGTCGATCATGTCGTCGATCAAGATGGCCCGCTTGCCCTTGACGTCACCGATGATGTTCATGACTTCGGCAACGTTGGCCTTTGGCCGGCGCTTGTCGACGATGGCGATTGAAGTGCCCAGGAATTCAGCCAGCTTTCTGGCCCGGGTAACGCCACCGTGGTCTGGAGAAACGACAACGGCGTCTTCTTCCAGGTGGTTGCTCAAGAAGTAGTCAGCCAGAAGCGGCGCGCCCATCAGGTTGTCGACTGGGATGTCGAAGAAACCTTGGATTTGCGGAGCGTGCAGGTCCAGTGACAGAACGCGGTCAGCCCCGGCAGCTTGAATCATGTCTGCGACCAGTTTAGCAGTGATTGGTTCTCTGGCGCGGGTCTTCCGGTCTTGGCGTGCGTAGCCGTAGTATGGCAGGACGATGTTCACGGAAGCGGCACTGGCCCGGCGGACAGCGTCGATCATGATCAAAAGTTCCATAAGGTTGTCGTTGACCGGCGCGCTGGTGGATTGGATCAAGAAGACATCCTTGCCACGGACAGAATCGTCGATGTTGACTTGAATTTCACCGTCGCTGAAGCGAACGACACTTGAGGTTGAAAGCTTTAACCCCATCCGCTTAGCGATCTTTTCAGCCAACGGTTTGTTTGAGTTAAGCGCAAAAAGCTTGATGTTGTCCTTGTAAGACATAATTCCCTCCGAAAAAAACAGCATTTACCATTTCTATTCTAACAAAATCCGGCATTCTTTTGTTGGAAAAAAGGCATTTGTGTTCAGTTTTTAAGCAAAAAATTCTCTTTGTCCCGCCTTTGCCCTGGCCAAAAAGCAAGAAAGCCTTTTATTTTTTAAGCAGATAGAAAAAATCGTCTGTTTTCGGGCAAGAAAAAAGCTTCGGCTTCCGCCGGAGCTTCTTGATGATTACTTGCTTGCAGTTACCTTAACGGCGCTAGCCTTCAAGTAGGCGCTGTTGCCGATGTAGTAGTACTTGGAACCCTTGATGGTGATGGTCTTTGAAACCTTGTAAGTAGTGCCCTTGTAAGCTACGGTACTCTTCCAGCCATCGTAAACGTATGGGCTCTTCTTAGTGAACTTGGAGCCGTCCTTGTGGTAGAAAGGAGTGGTCTTCTTGATAACCTTGACTTGGGTTACAGTCTTCTTGGAGCTGCTCTTCTTTGAAGATGAAGAACTTGAGCTGCTTGAAGAAGAGCTGGAGCTTGAAGTTGAGCTAGACTTCTTTGAAGTTGAAGTTGAGCTGGTCTTCTTTGAGCTTGAAGTTGAGCTGGACTTCTTGGAGCTTGAAGTCTTGACAGTCGTCGTCTTAGTAGCAGTTACCTTGACGTCGCTGGCCTTCAAGTAGGCGCTGTTGCCGATGTAGTAGTACTTGGCACCCTTGATGGTAACAGTCTTGACTACCTTGTAAGTCGTACCCTTGTAAGCAACGGTGCTCTTCCAGTTGCCGTAAACGTATGGGCTCTTCTTAGTGAACTTGGAACCGTCCTTGTGGTAGAAAGGAGTGGTCTTCTTGGTAACCTTGACTTGAGTTACCTTGGTAACCTTGGTCGTGGTCGTCGTCGCGAAAGCCGCGTTTTGAGCCAGCAATGCGGCTGGAGTAGCCAGAGTCAAAGCCAATGATGCTGATGCGAAAGCAATTTTCTTAGTAAACTTCATCGATATGCAAAACCTTTCTTGCTTCTTTTTCTACATTGCCTCGATTATACACCCTATTTTCCAGAAATGCTTATTAAAGTTCTTAAAAGATCCGCAAATTTTCGTTAAATTGGATGAAAACCGATTCATTTTTTCAAAAGAAAAAAGAGAGCCTGCGGCTCTCTTTTATCCTACTTCCATTCGTCGTCTTCAGACAAAGACAGCTTGTGCCAGTAGTCTTCCTTGTTGACCTGCCGGCCCCGGGCGATGGCCATTTCGTACTTGCCAACGTCCTTGGTGATCGTGGAATCGGCCGCGATAAAGGCGTGGTCAGCCACCTTGATCGGGGAAACCAAAGTCGAGCCGGCGCCGATGAAGGACTTGTCGCCGACCGTCGTGTGGAACTTCTTGACCCCGTCAAAGTTGGAGAAGATGACCCCGCAGCCGACATTGATGTCCTTGCCCAAAGTGGCATCCCCGACGTAAGTCAAGTGGCCGACCTTGGTGTTTTCGCCGATTTCGGCCTTCTTGACTTCCACGAAGTTGCCCAGGTGAGCGCCCCGCTTGATCAAGGCCTTCGGCCGCAAGTGGGAGTTTGGCCCGATGTCGGTGTTGTCTTCCATGATTGACTCTTCAATCGTTGAAGAAGTTACCGTCACCCCGTTGCCGATCTTGCTGTCGATGATTCTTGACCCGGAAGTGATCAGGCAGTCCGACCCAATGACCGTGTGGCCCTTGAGCGTTACGCCGCCTTCGATCACCGTGTCATTGCCAATCTGTACGTCAGCGTCGATGTAGGCCGTTGCCGGGTCGATAAAAGTGACGCCGGCCCGCATGTGCTCTTCATTGATTCTGCGCTGCATGATCCGGGTGGCTTCTGCCAGGGCGATCCGGTCGTTTACCCCCAGGCTTTCGCTGAAGTCCGGCATCTTGTAGGCGCCGACCTTCTTGCCGGCCTTGCGCAAAATTTCCAAAACGTCGGTCAGGTAGTACTCGCCTTGGGAGTTGTCGTTGCCGACCTGCTTCAAGGCAGCCCAGAGCTCCTGGTTGTCAAAGCAGAAGACCCCGGTGTTGATTTCCTTGACCTTCAGTTCTTCCGGATTGCCGTCCTTTTGTTCAACGATCCGCAAGACATTGCCCTGGTCGTCTCTGATGATCCGCCCGTAGCCAAAAGGATTCGGCGCTTCAGCCGTCAAAACCGTGGCTGAGTTGCCTTCTTCCTCATGGTAGGCAAAGAGCTTTTCGAAAGTTTCGCTGGTAAAAAGCGGCGTGTCACCGGTTACCACCAGCGTTGCCCCAGCTAAAGCAGCCAGCTGGCTTTCGGCCTGCATTACCGCGTGGCCGGTCCCCAGCTGCTCTTCTTGCATGGCAAATTCAGACTTGCCAGCCAAGACTTTCTCAACGTCTTCGGCCCCGTGACCGACGATGGTCACGATCTTGCTTGGCTTGATCGCTCTGGCCGCGTCAACGACATGTTCAACCATTGCCTTGCCGCAAACCTGGTGCAGGACCTTGTAAAGCTTGGATTTCATTCTGGTGCCCTTGCCGGCTGCCAGAACTACGACATATTTTTCCATCTGTAATAACCTTCTAAATTTAATAAGCTAGCCTTCATGGCTAGCTTATATTGTAACATTTAGAAACGATCGAAGTTAGTTCTAGTTAAAAAGTTCCCAGGCTGGGCCAGGATGATCTCTTTTTCACTGTCGATCTGGTCAATGTTTACCAAGGAAACGTAGTCCTTGATCTTGCGTTCTTCCTCGTATTCAGTTTCGCAGAGGACGCAGACGCCGGCAACCTGGCAGTCGAATTCCTTGACCAGCTGCCGCATCCCGTCCAGAGTGCCGCCGCCCTTCATGAAGTCGTCCACAATCAGAACGTTCGTATCTTTGTCCAGGGCCCGGGTCGGCAATTCCATCTTGGCCACGCGGGAAGTCGATGAGGACATGTAGTTGACGGACACGGTCGCCCCTTCAGTAACCTTGGACCGCTTGCGCGCCGTTACCGCCGGAACGTTCAAGTAGCTGGCCACGGCGTTGGCCAGGGAGATGCCCTTGGTTTCAACCGTCATGACGGCTTCGATGTTGGCATAAGCATAGCGGGTGGCAATCAGCTTGCCGATCATTTCCAGATCGTAAGGGCCGCCCAGAATGTCTGACAGGTAGACAAAGCCCCCCGGCAAAATGCGGCTGGAGTCCTGAATGCGCCCGGCCAGGTCCTTAAGGTACTTTTCGGCCGGCTTCTGGCCAAGAAACGGAATGTAACGGACCCCGCCGGCTGCTCCGGCTACGGTCTCCAGGATCCCGTCTTCGTTGCTGGCCAGGGTGTGCTTCAAAATGGCCAGGTCTTCCGAGATCGATGACTTCGCAGCCCCGTAGCGCTTGGCGAAAAATGGCAGAGCGATTAAAGTATGCGGGCGCTCCATTAAAAACTTGGTCATGTCTACTAATCTTTCAGAACGTTTCATTCTCTTTCCTTCCTAATGTCTGTTTTTGTACTTATACTAATATACTCTAAAGGGCAAAAAAAATCACTAACATTTTCAAGAAATGTTAGTGCAAAAATTCGTATTTTTACTCTTCATCACTTTTATCATCAAATTCCAGCAGGATGTTCTTGGTCAAAACATCAGTGTAGCTGTATGATGCGTGTTCAAAATTATTACTGTCCTGATCCAGAGCCACTACAAACACTGCCGGAAAAGTGTTCTTCAAAACGCCGCGGCGTCTGGTAACCTTCTTGCGTCCCGCTTGGGCAACGATCGTCAGCTCTTCGCCTAGGTGGGCATCTAACTTCTGCTTAATGTCTTGAATATTGATTGGCAATTATGACACTCCTTTATCGATATATTGTATCATATTTTTATTAGATAATCAATATCAAATTATTTATTCATTTCATTAATTGCCCGGCTGATTTTTATGAAATCAGCGATTGCCAGCTGTTCCGGCCGCTGGCGCGGATCCAGGTCCAGGCCGGCCAGCAGTTTCTCCCGGTCCTCCTTAGCGGGCACCAGGGCCTTCAAGTTGTTGGCCAGGGTCTTGCGGCGCTGGGCGAAGCAAAGCTTGACCACCCGGTCAAACTGCTTGCGGTCGCCGACCTCCACCTGCTCTTTCAAAGGCCGCAAAACCACCACGGCCGAGTCAACCTTCGGCTGCGGCATGAAGGAGCCGTGCCCGACCTCCAGGGCCAGGTCGACGCTCATCCGCGTCTGCACGGCAATGGACAAGGGACCGTAAGCCTTGGAGCCAGGCTGGGCGGCCAGGCGCTCAGCCACTTCCTTTTGCATCATCAAAGTCAGGCTGGTAAAGTCCAGATCCGCCTCAAGCAGGTTGAAGATGATCGGCGTGGTGATGTAGTAAGGCAGGTTGGCCACGACCTTGACCGGCTTGGTCAGATCGAAAAAGCCATCCAGGTCCGCATGGAAGTCAGCCTTCAAAACGTCCTTCATGATCAGTTTGAAGCATTCGTCCCGGTCCTGGCCGTTGATCTTCTCAGGCAGCTCGTTGGCCAGAATTTCCGGCAGGGTCTGGTCGACTTCATAAGCGGCCACCTTGCCGCCGGCCAAAAGCAGCTGCTCGGTCAAAGAGCCGATCCCCGGCCCGACTTCGATCACCTGGTCGCCGGCCTGAACGCCGGCAGCGCGGACGATCCCCTGGACGGCGTCCAAGTCGACCAGGAAGTTCTGCCCCAGGTTCTTTTTGGCGTGGACATAGTAACGGTTGACGATCGCGGCCGTCCGGACCGGACTAGCGATTGGAATTCGATTGGTCATTTTCTGCCTCCTCTACTGCCTGTTTCAGTTCAGCAAAAGTAATGCCGAAAGTCTGCAGACGCTGATAAAAACGTTTGGAATTGGCGTAGCCGATCCCGAGCTTGATGCCGACAGCCTCCCTTAAGCGGCGGGACTGCCGGCCCATGGCCAGGCCCAGGTCGACATAGTCGCTGAAGTCAAAGTCGGCCCGGGGCCGGTTGACCTCGTGCAGGTCGCTGAGGGCCCGCTCCAGGGCTTCTTTTGACGCGTGCTCCACTCCCAGGCTGCCCTGGCCGCTGGGCTCGCCTTCCTTTCTGGTGATGAAGGCCTGCTTGGCCGTTGGCACCGCCTCGGTCACCAGGCGGCGGATCCGCTCGCCGTTGACGTCCGGATCGGTAAAAACGATGATCTCGCGGCTTTCGGCCAGCTTTTTCAGCTTGGCCAGGACCGCATCAGAAACGGCCGAGCCATTCGTCTCGACCGTTTCAATTCCTGGAAAAAACTGCTTTAAGCGAATCGTATCGTCCTTGCCTTCCACGACAACGACGGCGTTAAAATTCTTCTGCATTTAGTCCGTAAATCCTCATAGTGTTCGCATAGGTTGCTTCGGCAACTTCCGCCAGTTCCAGCCCCCTCAGGTCCGCGACCGCCTGGGCGACGTAGCGGACGTAGCCGGGCTCGTTCTGCCGGCCCCGGTAAGGCACCGGCGTCAAATACGGCGCGTCAGTTTCCACCAAAAGCCGGTCCAGCGGGACCATTTTGGCTGACTCGTGCACTTCTTGCGCCTTCTTGAAGGAAACGACGCCGGAGAAAGAAAAGTTCACGTTCAAGTCCAGGAACTTATCCGTCCACTCCGGCCCACCGTTGTAGCTGTGCAAAACCGCCCCGTATTCCAGATTGGCTTCCTTCAAAATCTTCCAGCAGTCCTCAAAGGCATCCCGGGTGTGGATGTTCACCGGCAGGTGCAGGTCGCGGGCAACTTCAATCTGCCGGGCGAAAACTTCCCTTTGCACGTCCCGCGGAGATTCATCCCAGTAGTAGTCCAGGCCGATTTCCCCGATGGCGACCACCTGGCCGCTTTTGGCCTGCTCAACCAGCAGGTCTTCAGCAGCCTGGTCATAGTCCTTGGCTACGTCCGGGCAGTAGCCGATGATGGCCTTGACGTTGTCAAAGCGCTTGGCCAATTCCAGAGCCCCCAGATTCATTTCCGGGTCCTGGCCCACGCAGTTCATGCCAACGACGTCCAAATCGCGCGCCTTTTGGACATACTCGGCTTCCTTGCCGGCAAAAGGCTTGTCATTCAAGTGGGTATGGTTGTCGTAGATTTTCATTAGCCCAGTTCAGCCCCTACCGGGTGTTCATCGCCGACCAAGGCCAGCTTGACGTCGCCGTCAGCTTCGCTGGACAAAAGCATCCCCTGGCTTTCGTGGCCCAGCATCTTGCGCGGCTTCAGGTTGGTTACGGCTAAAACCTTCTTGCCCAAAAGAATGCTTTCATCCGGGTAGAACTTGCGGATCCCGCTCAAGATTTGTCGCTCGCCGGTCTTGCCGAAGTCCAGCTTGAACAGCAGGAGCTTGCTTGACCCTTGAACCGGTTCAACGGACAGGATCTTGCCGACCTGGATCTTGACCTTGGCGAAGTCGTCGATCGTGATCTGCTTTTCGTCCTGCTTTTGTTCTCTTCTGGACTGCTTCTTTGGCTTGGCCTTCTTCATTTCTTCCTTGATGTAGGCAACTTCTTCAGCATTCTTCAAGCGCGGGAAGATTGGCGTTGGCTTGGCAACGACGTTCACGTCCCAGGCAAAGCCGCCGAACTTCAAGTCCTTCTGGCTTTCGTCATCCCAGTCAAGGCCCAGCTGAGCGAACATCTTGGCCGGAGTTTCCGTCATGACCGGAGCGATCATGACAGCTACCAGGCGCAGGCTTTCTGCCAGGTTGCTCATGACTCTGGACAATTCCTGGCTCTTGCCTTCCTTGTTCAAAACCCACGGGGTGGTTTCATCGATGTACTTGTTGGCCCGGGAAATCAGCTGCCAGACGTTTTCCAAAGCGTTGGAGAAGTGCATCTTGTCCATGTTGTCGTAGTAGTCGCTGATGGACTTGGCGGCAACGGCGGCCAGGTCAGCGCCGTACTTGTCCTGTTCCTGGTCAACCGGAGCAACCAGGCCCTTTTGGTACTGGTTGATCATGGAAACCGTCCGGTTCAGCAGGTTGCCCAGGTCGTTGGCCAGGTCAAAGTTGGTCCGTTCAACGAAGTCTTCTGGGGTAAAGGAGCCGTCAGCGCCAAACGGAATTGCCCGCATCAGGTAGTAGCGGACCGGGTCCAGGCCATAGCGGGAAATCAGGGATTCCGGGTAAACGGCGTTGCCCTTGGACTTGGACATCTTGTCCTTGTAGATCAAGACCCAGCCGTGGCCGAAGACCTGCTTAGGCAAAGGCAGATCCAGCGCCATCAGCATGATTGGCCAGTAGATGGTGTGGAAACGGACGATTTCCTTGCCGACTAAGTGGACGTCGGCTGGCCAGTACTTCTTGAAGAGGGAGTCGTCGTCTGACCCGTAGCCCAAAGCGGTGATATAGTTGGCCAAGGCGTCGATCCAAACGTAAACGACGTGCTTCGGGTCGCTTGGCACCGGGATCCCCCAGTCAACCGTGGTCCGGGTGACTGACAAGTCTTCCAGGCCCGGCTTGATGAAGTTGTTGACCATTTCCTTTTCCCGGGAGTTTGGCTGGATGAATTCCGGGTGGTCCTTGTAGTATTGGAGAAGCCGGTCGGCGTACTTGCTCATTCTGAAGAAGTAGGACGGTTCCTTGACCAGCTGGACTTCGTGGCCGGACGGCGCGATCCCGCCGACAACGTTGCCCTTGTCGTCTCTGAAGACTTCCTTGAGCTGGGATTCAGTGAAGTATTCTTCGTCTTCGACTGAGTACCAGCCGGTGTATTCGCCCAGGTAGATGTCGCCTGAGGCCTTCAGCTTTTCAAAAATCTTCTGGACAGCCTTGACGTGTTCTTCGTCAGTGGTCCGGATGAACTTGTCGTAGTTGATGTCCAGCTTCTTCCACAGTTCCTTGATGTCCTTGACCATCCCGTCCAGGTAGGCCTTTGGCTTCATGCCCAGCTTTTCAGCCTTCTGTTCGATCTTCAAGCCGTGTTCGTCGGTCCCGGTCAAGAAGAAGGTGTCATAGCCGCGGGACTTCTTGTAGCGGGCCATGGTGTCCGCTGCCACCGTCGTGTAGGCGTTGCCGATGGTCAAGCGGCCTGACGGGTAGTAGATTGGCGTGGTAATGTAAAAAGTTTTCTTGTTATCTGCCATAGTGGTTGATCTCCTCAAAAATTCTATACTCTCTATCATACAACAAAAAGCCTTACCTTATAAAGCTGATGCGCGATTTAACGGGCTTTTGCGGCAAAAAAACAACGGCCTTTTTGCCAAGACCGTTGTTTTTGCTTTAAATCAGGAATTTTTCCTTCTTCATATAGAAGTGCTTGACGACCGTGGTCAAAAGCAGGTAGCAGACCAAAAGGCCGGCCACGATCCACAGGAATTCCTCGTTCAAGTGGCCGAACTTCATTGCCCCGGCCAAGCCTGAGAACGGCAGGACGGTGCCGAAGACCGCGGCCCCGAAGGTTGCCAGCATGACCGCGCTTGAAGCCCGCTGCTGGATAAACGGCAGGCGCTCGTCGCGCAGGGCGTGGATGACCATTTCCTGGGTCCACAGGGATTCCACGAACCAGCCGGTGTGGAAGACCGTTATGAAGGCCAGCTTGCCGGCCGGATCCAGGCTGGCGTAGCTGCCGCCCGTTAAGGCCGGGCAGACGATAAAGAAGAGAACGGCAAAGGTGATCACGTCAAAGACGGATGAAGCCGGGCCAAAGTAGAACATGAACTTCGGCATCTTCTTGGTCGACCATTCCCGCGGCACCCGCAGGTAGTTTTCAGACACGCTGTCAAACGGCAGAGCCAGGCAGCTGGTTCCGTAGAGCAGGTCCAGAATCAGGAGCTGCAGCGGCAGCATCGGCAGAAACGGCAGGAAGATCGAGGCCACCATGATGGACAGGATGTTCCCGAAGTTGGACGACAGGGTGATCTTGATGTACTTCATGGTGTTGGTCAGGGTCTTGCGGCCGATCCGGACCGCGTGTTCCAGAACGCTCAAGTCCTTTTGCAAAAGGATGATGTCGGCTGACTCCTTGGCCACGTCGACAGCAGAGTCAACAGAGATGGAAACGTCAGCCTGCTTCATGGCCGGGGCGTCGTTGATCCCGTCGCCCATGTAGCCG
>NZ_BOCG01000472.1 GCF_016587775.1 Lactobacillus nasalidis
CGCCGGTGATCATCGGCAGTCTGGCCCCCTTGGCGTCATAGAGGCGCCCGCCGACCACGCTCATGGCTGCCCCGATGATGCCGGCCGGCATGGTGACCAGCCCGGCCAGAGTGGCCGTTCCCCCGTTGACCAGCTGGACATAGTTAGGCAAAAGGAAGGCGTTGCCCAAAGAGCAGAGCTGCATTAAGAGAAAGCCCAGCAAGTGCACGCTGAAGGACTTGTTTTTCAGAATTTCAAAGTGCAGGATCGGTTGGTCCAGCTTTTTGGACCGGCCCAGCAAAAAGCCCAGAGCGCAAAGGCCAATAAAGATCGGCAGCAGGTTGGACTGCAATTTGCTTGATGAGAGGTTGCTGAAGCCATAGATGACGCCGCCAAAAAGCACAGCGATAAAGATAATGCTCAGGAAATCCGGCTTGATCTTGACGATCTTTGACTTCTGCTGGATGCCGTAAAGGCCCAAGATAAGCGACAGAATGATCAAGGGCATCAAGAAGAAGAAGACGTAGCGCCAGCCCAAGGAATTGATGATCAAACCGCCAAAAGTCGGTCCTAAGGCCGGGGCCACCCCGGTGATCAGGTTGCCAAAGCCCATCATGATGCCAATTCTTTCAGCAGGCACCTGTTCCAGGATGATATTGAACATCAAAGGCAGGGCGATCCCGGTGCCCAGCCCTTGAATGCCCCGGCCCAGCAAGAGGATGGCGAAATTAGGCGCCAGTCCGTCCAGCAACAGGCCCGTGAAAAAGAGCAGATTGGCCGTGACAAACAGCTGCTTGGTCTTAAACGAACTTTTCAAAACAGCGGAAAGCGGCACGATGACCGAAATGACCAGCAGATAAATCGAAGTCATCCACTGGACAGTATTGGTTGCCAGACCGAACTGCTTCATCAAAGTTGGAAAGGCCACGTTCATCGCCGTTTCCACCAGGACCCCGCTGAAGGACATCAGTCCTGTTGCCAAAATTGCCGCGTAAACTTTCTTGGAAATTTTCTCTCCCATGCTTTACCCCTCTTCTGCGATATATTCTAAAAACTTTCTGACGGTGGCCAATTCTTCCTTGCTGAACTGCTGAAGCAGCCCGAGGTCATCGTCTTTGATCTCCTCACGGATCTGCGGAATAAGCTTATTGGCCTCAGCTGTCAGCTGCACCAGTTTCTGCCTTTTGTCATTGGGATCTGGCAGGCGCCTGATCAAATTTCGCTTTTCCAGGCGCTGCAGCATGATGGTCGTGGTCGAGCGCTGAATGGCAAATTCTTCGTCCAGCGTGTGTTGGTTGGCCGTCTGGCCGGCCTGCTGGCTCAAGAAATCCAGCACTGCCATCTGTGCACGCGTCAAGCGTTCTCTCTTGGCAAAGGGGCCAGAATGCTGGTCGATGCTCTTAGCGGCGCGCTTGATCAATTTTCTAATCGGTTCCACCTTCAATCCTCCTTTTTGTTAGACGTCTAGCGATTATTATAGTCACCATTTTGTTAGATGTCTAGCATTTTTTGTTAGATATCTAGCATTTTTTGTTAGATATCTAGCATTTTTTCATAAAGAAAAAAACAGCGCCGGGCCATGGGCCTCGACACTGCTTTTCACGTGCTTAGAAGAGATTGTTTAAGATTGATTGAATTATGCTTAATGCTTCCGCTTCTTCCAGCCCAAGAGGCCAGCTTTTTGTTTATCAGTTCCGGTTTGTGGAAGCTGACTTAAATGTGGTTTGCTTTGGAGTCGCGGTCGTCTTGTTCGGTCAACCGGAGTCGGGATGTTCTGGCCTGATGGTGAGGCAGGCGCTGCCGGTTGACTTGGAACACTCGGCGTGTCTGGTTTAGACGGAGTAGTCGGACTCTCTGGTTCAGAAGAAGTTTCGTTTCTGCTCTCTGTGGTAAATGAATGTTGTAATTTAATACACTGGAGGTTATACAATAATTTCATTACCCGATAAATATGATAGCACAATATTAACTTTCTTTTCACACTATTGTTATACTAATTTAGTTACGTATCTGCTTGTTTTCACAAGCGCTTGCATCAGTGGCATCTGTGATTTACAGGCCTATATTTTTCTGTCCAATTCTATTGAGGAACTATAATATTGTTGCTTTTAGGCAATAAAAAAGCGAGACTCCCTTTTTTGGAGTCTCGCTTTTCATTTGAAATTACAAATCGGATGTTCTTCAGGCTAAGCCTGTGATTCCTGCGCGTACGCGAGCAGGTGCTTTTGGAAGCCGCTGCCCAATGCGGCCGCTGCCAATACCAGAGCCAAAATACCGCTCACAGTAAAAGCATTCATATGAGTGACCGAGGTCAAGCCGTTAACAACAAACGGACTGATTACCCCGCCGATCGGGTTGATCGCCTGGTAGACACCCAGAGCCATTGACGTGCTCTGCTGGTCAACCACGATAGAAATCATGTAGGCAAATTGCCCCATGGCCACGCTCATCGCTGCCCCAACGATAAAACTGCCAATGAAGATTCCGATCAGGTTGTGGCAGACGCCAATGAAGACGTAGGCCAAACCGTAAAGGAAGAAAGCCAGGGCAATTGATGAATGCGGGAACTTTTTGCCGATCTGCCCTACCACGAAACCGCACAGCATCCCGCCGACCAGTGAAATTGTCGAAATCAGCGCGGCCTGGGCCGTGGATCCCAGCTTCTCCTGGGCAATGAACAAGGAAATGTTGTTGTTCAAAACATTGTTCAAAAGCATCGTGCAGAAAGACCAGCCGGCACAAACGAAAACGTACTTGTTCAGCTTGATCTTGCCGCCAGTAGGAATGCTGGCCCCGTCGTCAACCGGCAAAGGATTCAGCGGTACCAGCGCCAGCACCGTTACCAGAACCAGCACGGCAAACAGGTAAATCCAGTAGTTGGCTACCCAGCCGCTCATGCTGGAGAGCCAGCCGCCGCCCATGATGAAGACGATCCCACCCAGGTTGGTGAAGGTCGTGGTCAAGCCCATCGTGCTCTGCCGCTCAGAAGCTGGCAGCATTCTGGCAATCAAGACCTGCGAGAGGTTGGTGCAGGCCCCTTGGCCCAAACCTACCAGGCAAGAGCAGACCAGCAGGAAAGCGAAACTGCCATGGTAAACCAGCGGCAGCAAGCCGCCCGCGCAACAAAGAATCATCATGATCACCGTCAGGTTCTTCAGTTTGATCTTGCCTGCGGTCAGCTTCCCCATCAAAAGGCCCGCCAGCATCATAAACAGGTTCGGCAGCGACGTCAGCATCTGCACTGCCGTGGCGCTCAAGGCAAAAGACTTGGCAATCGCGTTGTAAGAAGGCGTGATCGCCAAAGCGGCCATCCCCATGGAACTTACCGCTAGCACCCCGATTCTGGTCTTGGAAATATAGGCTTGATCCGGTGTTTTTGCTGCTTCCATCTCAATTCACCACCAGTCTACTTTTTCAAATCGCTGGCTGCTGCCAGACCGGCCAAGCGGCCTGAAGTCCAGGCAAAACCAGATGCCAGCCCTTCGTATGCCGGGTAGCTCTGCCCTTCATAGTAGCCGCCCGCGTTGGCACCGCCGGCGTACAAGCCCTTGATTGGCTTGAAGTCCGCGTCCAAAACCCGCAGGTGGTCGTCGACTCTGACGCCGCCAACCGTGCCCAGGTAAGCTGCCTGAGCCTTCAAAGCGTAGAACGGGCCTTCTTCAACGCTGTAGAGCAGGCTTTCTTTGCTCTTGGCAAAGGCCGGGTCGTCTTTTTCAGCTACTGCCTTGTTGTAGTCAGCTACTGCCTTGGCAAAGTTCTCTTCGTCAAAGCCGGCTTTTTCTGCCAGCTCGCTCAAGCTTTCGCCCTTGTAGGCAGTCTCGCCGGCAACCGCAGCTTCAGCCAGTTCAACGAAGTCGCCCGGCTTGTCGGTTGCACCCGGGCCAGCCTTGGAAACCGTCAGCTTGGTGCCCTTGGTGTATTCGTTCAAAGTCTTGGTGTCAACGATGATGTAGTACATCCCGCCGACATTGTAAGCCGCGTTGGCCCACAGAACCGTGTCATAAACCGTGTTTTCATCAGTAAAGCGCAAGCCGTTGGGGTCAACCCACATCAAAGGAGTGAGCAGCAGCCGGGTCAGCGGGTTGTCTGAAAAGCCAGCCAGGTGCTTCTTGGAAGTGTTCTGCGTAACCTTTGACTTGGCCAGCTGCGAAGCGTGGATCAAAGCATGCGAGTCGATGTTGACGGCGCCGGCCTTTTCCAAAGCCGTCATGCCCTCGCCCATGTTCGGCACGCCCAAGCCCCGCATCCGGTCAGTGTGCATGAGGCGGGCCACCCGGTCCTTGTCGCCGCCGAAGCCGCCAGTGGCAACCACGACTGCCTTGGCGTGAACGATGATTTCTTCTCCCTTTTCATCGACTGCCGTCAAGCCGCAGATTTCGCCTTTTTCATTCTTGAGCAAATCCTGCATGGTTACGCCGAACAAAAATTCCACGCCTTTTTCTGCAACGGATTTTTGCACTCTTTCCCAGGATTCCGGCTTGTTCTGGTACATGTGGTAAGAACCACCGGCATATGGGTTGTCCAAGTGGGCAAACTGGGTCGTCTGGCTGGTTGGGTTCAGCTTGATTTCCATCCCCAGGCTCTCAATTTCCTCCAAGGTCGGCTTGGCGTTTTCCACGATCCGCCGGGTCAAAGGACCATTGTTGAGGTAGTGGTTGTATTCGTTCAGCTGGCGGATTGCTTCCTCAGTCGTCAATTTCAGGCCCGCTGCCCGCTGCTCTTTGGTGTCGATCGCGAAAAAGCCGCTGGAAATCTTGGTGTTGCCGCCAGGCTGAGCCTGCTTTTCAACTACCAGAGTCGTCAAGCCCTGGCTTGCGCCCGCGTCGGCTGCTGCCATCCCGGTGCCGCCACAACCTGCTACTGCCAAATCTACCGTGTATTCTTTACTCATGATGTTCTCCTCATTTTTTGATTGTTGCTTTGTTTGAATTCTTTTTCATCATACGTTGAAACATGGTAAAATTTAAGCGCTTAAGTTATCCTAAAATTTGTTCTGATATATCCTATTTGTGAAAGGACTGATTAAATGCTTACTGTCACGCGCCTGGCTGGTGAACAAGACCTGACCACCACGACTTCCGCTTTTGCCAGAAAGACCAGCCACACTTTTCACGTTGACCTGCTCGAATGCCTGGAAGACAGCATTTTGTCCGCCAGCAGCCGCCGCTTCTCCTTGAAAAAGTTCGACATCATCGTGGCCACCGGCTTCAAGCAGGTTCACCTGACTCCCTTGGCGGCTTCCGGGAGCTTCCGCCTGCTGCAGCTGGACTTGACCTATCCGGACCCGCTGAACCAGTATCTCGTGGCCAATAATGCCCTGATTCACGACTTGATGAACGACAAGTCCGGCAAGTATGCCTACATCGTCTTCAAGAACCTGGACGACCAGCTCTGCTTCAACTATCTGAATGCCCTGGAGGTCCTCAGCCGCCGGCAGGCTGACGAGTATGACAATTTCCAGATCCAGCGCCTGGCCGGCCTGCTGTTTACCGAGCTGCTCCACCGCCACCGGGAGAAAATTTCCAAGAGCAGCTCCAACTTCCCCAGAAAAAACGTCCGCCATGCCAACCGCGACGCCCAGTCCGGCGCGATCATGACCTACCTGGCAGCCAAAAGCGGCCGGGTCTCTTTAAAAGAAGCGGCCGCCTACTTCGGCTACCAGGCCAATTATTTCTCCCGCC
>NZ_BOCG01000473.1 GCF_016587775.1 Lactobacillus nasalidis
GTTGCCGCAGCCCAGCTGGTCGTACATGATGACCTGCCGGCCGCTCGTTTCGGCCACCTGGTCGAGGACTTCAAAGTAATTGTGGCTGCTGCCGGGACCGCCGTGCAAAAGCAGGAGCGGGGCACGGCCGGTATCTTGGCCGGCGATGCGGCAGTAAGTCTGCCATTTTCCAAAAGGAAGATATTTTTCTGTGATTTGCATCTATTTTACCTACTTTTAAAACAACTTCATTTTAAAAAAATGGTAACATGAATAATGAGTAAAATGAAGGTGGGAGAGCCATGATTAAACAACAAATCTTTCCAATTGAAACAGACTTTGAATGGTATGACGTCAGTGGCCTGAGTGAAGCCGACAGCCGGCGCCTGCAGACCGAGTTTTACTTTACGCCGGAAATCATCTCCTATGTTTCCGATCTTCATGAGCGACCCCACTATGACTACGACCAGTACACCGACACCCACCTGTTGGTCTACGATGTGCCGGTCTGGCCGACGAGTTCCAGCAAGCACTTTACCTCGCGGCCGATTACTTTTTTGCTGCAGGACAAGAACCTGTTCACTTTCCACACGATTGAGACCAGCTACGTCTTTGACGAGTTCAATGACCCCCAGGTTTTGCGGCGCTTGTCGCATGCCCAGGACGTGACCGAGCTGCTGGCGACCTTCTTGATGTATGCCTCCCAGTATTTCCAGCGGGCCATCACCCAGCTGGACGGCGAGCGCAACGATCTGGACGGGAAGCTGAGCGACGACATCGACAACAAGGACCTGGTGGAATTGTCCAACATTGAAAAGAGTCTGGTCTACCTGTCCAGCTCGATTCAGACCGACCAGATGATGCTGCACAGCCTGCAGCACTCCCGGCTGAATTTCTCCAAGGCAGCCAAGGAAAGACTGGACGACGTCCTGATCGAATCCAGCCAGTCTTCGGAAATGGTGCAGATTTCCCGGCAGGTGACCAAGACCCTGTCGTCGACTTCCAACAACATGATGAACAACAACCTGAACGACACCATGCAGTTTTTGACGGTGTGGTCGATCGTTTTGACGATTCCGACGATTCTGACCGGCTTTTACGGGATGAACGTGAAGCTGCCCATTCTCGGCGCAAGCTATGACTGGATAATTATCATTCTGATCGCCGTCCTTTTGATGGTCTGGCTGATCTTCCTGATGCGCAAGCACCATCTTTTTTAAAGGGCTGAGGAATACAGACAAGGAGCTATATGAGAAACAATATTGTAGTCGGGGCTTTGATTGCCTCGCTGCTGGCATTCGTCGTTTATACCAGCACCAACAAGGACGCGGAAACGCGGCAGGTGACGGTTGTCCAGGTTAAAAAGCAGGGCACTGTCAAAAAGCAGGTCAGCAGCAGCGACAAAGAACCCAACGTCAATTCCATTGAGTACGACAACCAGGTCAAGAGCAGCAAGGGCAGCAACAAGAAGCTGGCCAAGGCGATCAAGAAGGCCATGGGCCAGGACGTCAGCTACCAGGTGGCTGCTTATGATTTGACCAAGACCAGCCGCTTCGCGGTAGTCCGCAACACCACCAGCAGCCAAAACAGCGACAAGATTTTCTACCTGTATCTTTTGATCGCGCTTTACGCCCAGGAGAAAGCCGGCAAGATCGGCTCCAGCACGACCATCAAGATCACCAGCGCCGACAAATCCGGCAGCAGTTCAGCGATCGCGGTGGGGATCAGCTACGGGCCGAGCTATCTGCGCGAGCAGATGCTGAAGGGCAACAAGACCGCCGCCAACGCGCTCTTGCGGACCATTGGCGCCAAGCAGGTCGACGCGGTGGTCAAGAAGATGGGGGCCAGCCAAACCAAGGTGACAGGGACGTTCTCCAAGTCCGTGGTCGGCAAGACGACCGCCCAGGACCTGGCCAAGGTCATGGTGGCCCTTTACCAGGGCAAGGTGGTTGGCAGCTACAACCAGCAGGTGCTGACGGCCATGACAGGCACGACCAAGCTGGCCAGCAAGGCCAAGGGCACGATCTACCAGTATGCTGACGGCAATCTGGAAGTGGCCTTGATCAGCAACAGCGGGCACACCTACGTTGTCAGCGCCTGGTCCAGCAAGACCGACGACTTTGCTTCCCTGGGCCAGGCCGTCAAGCAGGTCTTGGAATAAACAAGAAGATAAAGTAAAAAACGGGTCTACAGCCAAACTGTAGACTCGTTTTGTGTTTTCTTGCGTTTACGTGGTTTATAAGTTTTCTTCGTTAACCACATGTACCAGGCGAACTGGAACTCGCCGATCATAATGCAGACCGCCAGCAGGAGAAAAGTCACCACGAAAGGATTGATCAGACTGCCGTCGGCATAATGGAAATTGAACATGAAAACATTCAGATAAATCAGTAAACTGAACCAATAAAAGTTTGCGAACCACCAAATTTTCATTTTAAGTTTTCATCTCCCATCTGTCTATATGATAGCGCTTTTATGAATCGCTTTCAATAACTTTTTGGCTCAATCTACAAATTGTAGATTGAATTCTTCAGTTAGTAGTTATATAATTTTCACAGTTGAAAGGAAAATGGTAGAAACTATGACTCAAAAAAGAACTTTGGATTTGGACAAGGTTCTGGCCAAGGCGACGGAACTGATCGAAACCCGCGGCCTTAGCGAGACGACCATGCCAAACCTTGCCAAGGCTCTGGGTGTACGCAGTCAATCGCTCTATCATTACGTGAAGAACCGTTCTCAGCTTCTGTCGCTGGTTGCGGCCAGCCGGATCCGGCTGCTGTATGAAGACCTGCTCAAGCAGCTGGTCGGCTTGTCGGGGCACGAGGCCCTGTTCAAGTTTGCCGACGTGGTCCGCGACC
>NZ_BOCG01000474.1 GCF_016587775.1 Lactobacillus nasalidis
TTTCCTGCAGGCTGATCTCGCGCATCTTGGCGAAAGCCGCCTCTTCCACTTCCGCGTAGCAGGCGGCCAGCGGCTCTTGAATGTTGCCGCCGACCGGACATTTTTCTTCCGTGTTCTCGTCAACGTGCAGCAGGTGATGATCCATGTCGACAGCCGCGAAGATGTCATAAAGACTGATGCTGGCCGCGCTTCTGGCCAATTCCGGCTTGGCGCTGCCCCGCTGGGTTTTCAAAATCCCCGCCTTGCGCAGGTCCATCATCAAGCTCCGCACCATGCTCGGGTTGGTCACGATGCTGTCGGCGATTGCCCGGCTGGACAGGTCGCCATCCGGAAAAATCTCGATGTAGGCCAACAAGTGCACCGCATCGCTCAATTTATGGGAAAACTTCATAACTACCGGCTCCTTCACAAAAAAGCTTGTTTTCTTAATCCTAACAGCTTTTGCCGCGAAATGCCAATTTTGTCACGTTTCACGTGAAACTATTGCTGGTACTTTTCCCGCAAAAAGCTGATCAGCTCCGGGCTGCAGTTCTTCTTCAACAGCAGCATGCCCTGGTTCTGGTCGGCCAGCAGGACGATCTCCTCCTGCCCTTCCAGGTACTGGACGATCTGCTCGTAGCGGTAGTCGCCGTCGCCCCGGTTGGTCAGGACCAGGAAATGGTCGGGATAGAACTCATAACGGATATAGTCGTCCTTGATCGCGGGCATGCTTTCGTAGATCTTCTTCAGCCGCCGCTTGTAGAGGTAGACGATCGCGGCCGGGTAAAAAGCAATCACCACGGCCAGCAGGACCGTAAGATCGTATTGCCTGAAGAGGAAGGCCGCGATGCCCGCCAGAATCCAGATTGTCTCCGCGATCATGATGATCCGCCGCCGGCTCTTCTCAGTCACCTTCATGGCCATCCTGGTGTATTCCGCCAGGTCCATGCGCAGCTCACTGACATATAAGGCTTGTGCCATCTGCCTCACATCCTTTCTGCCTTTGATTATAAGCCATTCTGGCCGGTCCGCAAAAAAAGACGCGCCCCAGGCGCGTCTCAAAATCAGTATTTGTTTTCCCGGCTGAGTTCGTAAGCCTCAGCCAGTGCTAAATCATAGTACGGGTACAGCCAGATGCCCAAAATTCCCAAGGTGCAGACTGCCAGCAGGAACCAGCCGAAAAAGGACAGGTTCAGGCAGAGCAATTTCCAGCAGCGGCCCTTGGTCAGCTTCCAGCCGGCCCCGATTTCCGCCCAGACCGACCGCTGCCGGCCGCTCTGAATGTCGTCATCGATCACGTAGACGACAAAGGACAGGCGCAGCTCGATCCAGACCAGCAGGGCCAGCAGCAGGACCAGGAGGGCCAGACTCACGGCCAATGGCACCTGCGGAATCGCTGAGCCGACGACCACTGCCGCGATGGCCACGGTCACGGTCCCGATGATCAAGGCTTCGATCACCCCGTAGATGAACAGGCGGCCGATGTGCCGGCCAGTCAGGCCGCACCAGGCATTGGGCTCTTCTTCCCCCTCCTGGAGCTTGCCGCGCCAGCGGTCAAAGAAGATGTATCCGTTGGCCGACAAAAGCGCCGCCGCGACTTCCAAAACAAAAAAGACGACATCGGCCCCGGCGCCGGACTTGGAGTCAGTGGCCTGGTCAACGATGTTGGGGACCAGGTTGGCCACGACCAGCAGCAGGCCCATCGGCATGTAGGTTTTCTTCGGGATCTGTTTCAGGTTTTCCCGCGCCCGGGCGCGGATTTCTTCAGCTTTCATTTTTCATGCTCCTCTGTCAACTCATGAACTGATCATCACTATTATAGCGCTGATTGTTTCACATGTAACATTGACCTTTGTCAATCATTTCCGGCGGCCGCCTGTGTTATGATGGTTAAAAATCTTTTTCCAAGCGAGGTTGATTTCATGGAACTTTCCCCTTTGAGCCCGCCCCGGCTCGTCAGCAATCAAAACGAAAACATCTGGCAGACCCTGCGGCGGGAGCTGCTGACCTGCACTTCCTTCACCTGGGCCGTGGCCTTCATCACGCCCGACATGCTGCCGCCCTTCAAGCTGGTCATGGAAGACCTCCGGGCCCAGGATGTCCATGGAGCCATCATTACCGGGACCTACCTGGCCTTCAACCAGCCCCGGGTCTTCGCTGAGCTCTTAAAAATTCCCAATCTCAAGGTCCGGATCACGGCCGGCCCCTTCCACGCCAAGGGCTACCTCTTTGACCACGAGGACTGGCAGACGGCCGTGATCGGCAGCGCCAACTTCACCCGGTCCGCCCTCCTGGCCAACCAGGAATGGTGCGTCAAGATCTCCTCCCGCCAGGATGCCGCCCTGACCCGGCAGCTCGCGTCTGCCCTGGCCGGGCTGACAGCGGCCAGCCAGCCGCTCACGCCGGACTGGCTGCAATCTTATGCCGCGAGCTGGCAGCC
>NZ_BOCG01000475.1 GCF_016587775.1 Lactobacillus nasalidis
GAACCTGCGAAGGCAAGCGGATCTCTTAAAGCTGTTCTCAGTTCGGACTGCAGGCTGCAACTCGCCTGCACGAAGCTGGAATCGCTAGTAATCGCGGATCAGCACGCCGCGGTGAATACGTTCCCGGGCCTTGTACACACCGCCCGTCACACCATGGAAGTCTGCAATGCCCAAAGTCGGTGGGATAACCATTTAGGAGTCAGTCGCCTAAGGCAGGGCAGATGACTGGGGTGAAGTCGTAACAAGGTAGCCGTAGGAGAACCTGCGGCTGGATCACCTCCTTTCTAAGGAAAACAGATGGATGGAGAGCAGAAATGCTAAAAGAAATCCATCAGTTACGGAAGCACACTGCAAAAGAAACTTTGTTCAGTTTTGAGAGTATCAGCTCTCACTTGTACGTTGAAAACTGAATATCTTAATTCCAAGAAAAAAACGAGAATCATTGAGATCAATGAACGATTGCAAAGCGACCGAGAGAGTTCGAAAGAACAAAACTTGTTAGGTCAAGTGAAGAAGGGCGCACGGTGAATGCCTTGGCACTGGAAGCCGATGAAGGACGCGACTAACCGCGAAAGTCTTCGGG
>NZ_BOCG01000476.1 GCF_016587775.1 Lactobacillus nasalidis
GCGGCTCAAGCGAGCCGCCGTTTTTCGCCCCTTCCCCTCCCTAAGGGAGACAAGAGGTCAGGAATGTAGGGAAAATATTATTTCTTAAGGTTTTCGTTGACAAAAGCTACGATCTTGTCGTCAGCATCGTTCATGAACGGAAGCATGGCTTCTTCAGTCTTGTCAGTGTTGTGACCATTCTTCTCCATGAAGTAGTCCCAGAGGGCATCTCTTACAGGAGTGTCTGAGTCACTCCAGTCAAAAACTTCTTTCATTGAACGATCCAGCAAAGCTGTCTTTACAATTTCTGACATTTTGATTACCTCCTAAATAATTTTTTCGTCCTACAATGCTTATTATAGTCCTAATTGGCCAAAAAGTTATTCCTCCAGCAGCAATTTTTGGGCAAATTTCGCCTTGACCCGGTACTTGGCCCGCTTGAGCCGGGTCTCGCTGATCTGATAGTGCCGGCAGATCTCCGCAGACTGCCGCTGCCCCAGCTGCAGCAGCAGTTCTTCCAATTCCAGCAGGCTCAAGGACTCCACCAGTTCCTGCCAGTCCAGAAGCGGCAGGCGGCGCGCCTGGCTGATCAGGCGCGGGTCAGCC
>NZ_BOCG01000477.1 GCF_016587775.1 Lactobacillus nasalidis
CGGCCACCGGGCCTGGCTTCTGTCCACCCGCTTGAGCAAGATCTCGATCGGCGCCGCTTATGGCAGCAATGGCTACCGCTACTCGGTCAACCAGGTGCTGAACGTTGGCGACAGCTCGCGGACCGCCAGCCGGGAAATGGTGGCTTACCCGAACGCCGGGGTCTTTCCGCTGGAGCTGCTAGACGGGCAAAACATCGCCTGGTCCCTCTACTTCTCCAACAAGATCGTGAACTCGACGCCGAAGATCACCGTCACCGACGACGATACCGGCAAGACCGTCACCGCCAGCCAGGTGTCCAACTACAGCGACTATGGCTTCGGCAACTTCCAGACAGTGATTACCTACTACCCGAGCAAGCTGCAGCTGACTGCCGGCCACCAGTACACGGTCAGAGCCGGGAAGATCGCGACCTACAGCTTCAAGCTCTTTAAGCAAAGCGACAGCAGCCAGACCTACTCCACCAAGGTGTCTTCCTCAAGCACCCAGAGCAAGAGCAAGGTCAGTCAGAAGGACCTGCAGCAAAAGGGCCTGGCCAAGTACCTTTACAAGGTCGGCAAGAAGATCTCCACGGTCAAGAGCAAGAAGATCACGACTTCCAAAGCTGTAAAAAAAAACAGCAAGAAGACGACCAGCAGTAAAAAGTCCAGCAGCAAGAAATCCAGTAGTAAGAAATCTAGCAGTAAAAAGTCTAGCAGCAAGAAATCCAGCAGCAAGAAATCTAGCAGCAAGAAATCTAGCAGTAAGAAATCCAGCAGTAATAAGAAGAAAAAGTAAAACCGTATGACCATTCAGCAACACGACGAATTAAACTGTATCAGCCACGTGCCGATTTTTAAAAACCTTCCCGTCGACCTGCGCCGGGACCTGGTGCACATCTCGACTCACCAGCAGTTTTTCAAAAAAGGGAGCCTGATCCATGCCCCGGGCGACGGCAGATTGTCCGTGATGTCCCTGGACTCCGGCCGGGCCAAGGTCTACAGCCTCAGCCCCGACGGCCATGAGCAGGTGCTCAGCTTGATGCAGAAAGGCGACATCAACGGGGAGGAAAACCTCTTCGACACCGAAAATGACGACCTCTTCATCGAGGCCTTGGAAGACAGCACGGCCTGCTCCATCAACTACGCCGATTTCCAGGACCTGCTCTTAAAGTCGCCTGAACTGTCCCTGCACCTCTTAAACGAGTTCGGCAAGCGGCTGGTTAGCGCCCAGAAGAACGCCATGCGCCGCAACAGCCTGGAAGCCGGCCCCCGCCTCTACGCCAGCCTGCAGGACTATGCCGATGAGGCCGGCAGTGCCACTTTTACCCTGCCTTTAAAGAAAAAGGACCTGGCCAGCCTGCTCGGCATCACGCCCGAGACGCTCAGCCGGGAATTCAGCAAGCTGAAAAAGGATGGCTACATCGCCGCCAAAGGCAAGCAGATCACCATCCTCAAATAGGCAAAAACGACAGACAAAAGAAGATAAAAACAGACCAAACAAAAAGAGTGAAGCTTAGCTTCACTCTTTTTTGTATTCGCTAATTTGACGTTATCTGCCAAGGGATCGCGCTGACGACGTACATGATCACGCCGGCGATCACGAAGTCCAGGAAGACCCCGCTGGCGATTTCCAGCCAGTAGCCCAGGTCGGCCACAGTGATCACCGAAGTGTCCATGAAGATCGGTACCATGGCCAGCAGGCCATAGAGCAAAATGAACCAGAAAGCGGCCCACATCAGCCCCGCGGTCATGTCGTGGATCACCGCCCGCTTGGTATGGCTGCCAAAGGCGTCCCGCAGAATCGAGAACAGGGCCACCAGGCACAGCAGGATCACCAGAATGTTGACGATCCGCACGATGGTGATCAGGTTGGCTTCCAGCATGACCGTCGCCAGGTCAAAGGCGTTGCTGACAATGTAGACTGAAGAGCTCTTCTGCTTCTTCAGCTTCTTGCGGATCGCGGCCACCTGGTCAGTGTCCGTCTTCTCCTTCTTCAGGATCACGGTCTTGATGTCCTTGGCCAGGCTGAGGTTGCTGGTCTGCACGAAGTGCCAGCCGTACTTGTAGTCGATGATCAAATCGGCCACCTGCCGGGCCTGGCTGTCTGAGATCAGGTTCTTCTCATCGCTGCTCCCGTTCACGATCGTGGCCAGGCGGTTGAAGTGGCTGTTGACCTGCTGGCTGACAACCACCGTGTTGCTGTCGGTCTTGATCGTCTGCTTCATAAAGGCGGGATTGAGAAAAGTTCCCATGGCCAGCAGCAGGCTGAGCAGCAAGAAGGCGATGAATGCCGTCGGTTTCTTGTATTCTAACGCGTTGTCCGCGATTTCGTAGTTGTTCCTTCGTCTGCGCTTTCCGGAACTTTCTGCCATGCGTTTGCTCCTAACTATAGATTACCTTGCCTTCGTCGAACATGGTGTCGATCGCGTGGTGCACCTCACCAATGTTGCTGTCGTCGATGATGCCGTGGCCTTCCTCCAGCACGGCCGCGATTTCAGCCGGGTCGGCGTGCAGGAAGCTGTACATCAAAGAGCTCGTGGCGTAGTCTGCCATCTGCTCAGCGCCCAGGCCGTGCTTGTCGCGGTCGCGGTACAAACGGCCCACCCCGGTAACGATAAAGGCGATTCCAGTCCGGATTTCCTGATAGTTGCTGTATTCGGAAAAAGCTTCATGTGACTTCATCCATTCATCCAGCATCCGGCTCCAGTTGTCCAAAGAAGTCTGGTCGGTAAAGGCCTCCGCGATTACCCGGTCCAGACCCTTGTCCGTCATCCCCAGGGTCGCGATCGTAAAGATCATGGCGTCCACCCTGGTAAAAGGATTCTTCTTTACTGCGTGATAGTTCTGCTCCACTTGGTCCCACATGGTGTTGAACAGGTTTCTGACGATGTCCGTCATCAGCCGGGCCTTGTGGGGGTAGTATGACTGCAGCAGCGACTTGGAAATCCCCGAGTTCTCCGCAATCATCTGCAGGGAAACGTGGTCAAAGCCATTGGCTCTGATCAGGCGGAAAGTGTTATTCAAGATCTCCCGCCGTCTCTGAATGTTCTTTCTTCTTGCCATCGATCATCTCATCCTCTCTGTCAAAGCTAACAAAATTATAGCAAGATTTCCTTGCCCGATAACAGTATTTAGCCTTTTTCGCGTATTTTTCTTTTTTTAGTCACATTCCAAAAACAAAAAAGGGAGACCCGCTTAGCGGTCTCCCGGTTGATCGCGCCTTAGTCTTTGGTGAAGCGGTTTTGTTCATCAAAAATATCGTGAATTGAGCGATCGTTGTAAATATGGTCAATCCCCTTGGCCAGCAGGCGGTCCACTGAGATCCGGACCATCCGGTCAGGGTACTTCTCATGCTTGATGGTATCCGTAACCACGATTTGTTCCAGCGGCAAGCCGTTCAGAATCTTGGTCGCGTCCTGGGACAGCAGGGCGTGGGTGGCAGCCGCGTAAACCTTGGTGGCCCCGGCAGCGAAGACTGACCGGGTTGATGAAGCCAGGCGGGTGCCGGTGTCGATCAGGTCATCGACGATGATGCACTTCTTGCCCTTGACGTCGCCGATCATGTCGTGCACGCTGTCGTCATAGCGGGCGCCGCGCTGGTCGACGATGGCGATCGGCGCGTTGAAGTACTGGCCAAAGACCCGGGCCAGCTTGGTGCCGCTGTGGTCAGGCGAGACAACAACCACGTCGTCGTCATCCTTGGAAGCAATCCCGTTGTCCAGGAAGTACTGGCCTAAAAGCGGCATCGCGTGCAGGTGGTCAACCGGCACGTTGTAGAAGCCCTGGATTTGGGAAGCGTGCAGGTCGATGGTCAATACCCGGTCAATCCCGGTCAGCTGCAGCAGGTTGGCGATCAGCTTGGCCGTGATCGGTTCCCGGGACCGGGTCTTGGTGTCGGAACGAGAGTAAGCCAGGTATGGAATCACGCAGTTGACCGTGTGGGCTGAAGCCCGGTGCAGGGCATCCAAGACGATTTCCAGCTCCATGAAGTTCTCATTTACCGGATCTTGAATCGATTGGATGACGAAGACGTCGCAGCCCCGGACGCTTTCCGCGATGTTGACCTGGATTTCACCGTCGCTGAAGTGGTGAACCGTCGTTTCGATCAAAGGAACGCCCAGCGTGCTGGCTACCTTTTCGTTCAATTGCGGATTGCCGCCCAGCCCGATCAGCTTCATCGGGTTGAGCAGCTTATGAATTTCTTCTTTTGTAATTGATGTCATCATGAGCCCCTTAGAAACACTCTCATTTAATAGAATCTATTATGTCTACAGTACCATTATAGCAAAGGTTCGGCTTTGATCAGCCTTTTTCTCATTATTCCTTGCAAAAATCTTTGATCAAGTCCAGAATCTTCAGGCTGTCCACGACGTAGGAATCGTGGGTCTGCCGCGGCATCAGTGCCAGGCGGCCGTTTGGAATCAGGCTGCTGTACCAGCGGACATGTTCGACTTTGACCCAGTCGTTCTCCCCGACCACGCAAAGGACCGGGATCTTGATCTTCTCCAGGCTTTCCGGCTCCATGTAGGATTTGGTCAGCTCCACCCGGCTGTCGCGGTCAAAGCGCAAAAAGCGGCGCACCCCTTCCGTCAGGTAGTGGTACTTGTGAATGCCGCGGCCGTCAATGAAGACGCCGGCCACGACCGCCTTGCCCAGCAGGTCGGCCTGCTGGCTGGCCAGCATCAGGGTGACCAGGCCGCCGGAG
>NZ_BOCG01000478.1 GCF_016587775.1 Lactobacillus nasalidis
TTACGGGGCTCTCACCCTCTTTGGCGCATTTTCCCAAATGCTTCTGCTATCCTCTGAAGTGCCATGACTCAGTCCTACAACCCCGGCAGATAAATCTGCCGGTTTGGGCTCTTTCCTGTTCGCTCGCCGCTACTTGGGAAATCGAATTTCTTTCTCTTCCTGCAGCTACTTAGATGTTTCAGTTCACTGCGTGTTCCTTTCACAAGCTATGTATTCACTTATGAATAACATGTCTGCACATGCTGGGTTCCCCCATTCG
>NZ_BOCG01000479.1 GCF_016587775.1 Lactobacillus nasalidis
ATGGCGGAAATCTGCGGCTCCATGGAGCCGCCGGTCGGGTCGCCTGTGCCCACGCCGGCCAGAATCTTGAAGTCTTCCCCGTCCTTTTCAGCGGCTTTGGCTAAAAGGGCCGCGGTTGCTTCCGGCCGGGAAGAACTGCCGTCGCTGGTTACGTTCCAGGCATCCCCGGCCATCGGCAGGAAGCTTGAAACGTAAGGCAGGTCGTACTGGAAGGCATACCAGCTGGTGATCGCCCCCATCGAGAAGCCGCCGAAGGCCCGGTGGGCCCGGGAGGCCTCAAGGGCGCCGCGGGAAATGTTCTGGGCGTAGGTCTTGTAGTGGCTTTCAACCGCCGGCATCAGGTCCTGGACGAATTCTTCCCGGGCGAAGCGCTCGTTTAAAGGCCGGTCAGCGTAGTAGTCGCTTTTGACTGAGGAAGAACTCGGGTAATAGGTCGGGAAGACGACGATCGTTCCCTTCAGCTGCCCGCCTTCGTCAAGCTGGTTCAAGAGGGAAACGAAATTCCCGTCTTCCATCAGGGTGCTTCTGCCCCCGCTGACTTCAGTCGACCCGTGAACCAGGTAGATCACGTTGTGCTTTTGATTTTTGTCGTAATCGGCTGGCAGGTAGACTTCCGCCTGTTTGGTATAAGCTTTTCCGCGGTAAGTGGTCTGGTAGCTGATCATTTCGACTTGTTTGCTTGTCTTTTTCACGCTGGCTTTCCCCCTTTGACTGTAGCTTCTGGAACTGCTGGCCTGGCTGCTGCCGTTTTCTTGCCGGCTGCAGGCGGTCAGGGCTGCCAGCGCCAGGAGAAAAGAAATGATTTTCGCGGTTTTCATGGCTTTACTCCTTTAGAAGACCGTTCTTTTTCAGCCAGCGGCGGACGGCAGCCTTATTGTTGTCATAGCGGATCCCGCTCTTGAAAGTTGCCCCGTCTTGCTGGGCCATTGTCTTGATGTCCTTCTGCGAAGTCGAGATCGGCGTGGACATGCTGGTGGTAAAAGGAATCACCGTCTTGCCCTTGAAGTTGTAGTCTCTGAAAAGAGTGTAGAAGGTTCTGGGCGGGTTGCTGTACCAGGTCGGGTATCCCAGGAGAATCGTTGAGTACTGCTTCAGGCTCGGCAGCTTCTTGATGGCCGGGTAGGCCTTCTGCTTGTTCTGCCGGTTGGCCTGCCGGGCCACGGTGTCATAATCCGTGGAATAGCTCTTGACCGGCAAAAGCTCGACCATGTCGGCCCCGGTCTGCTTCTTGATGTAGTTGGCTGCCTGCCGGGTGCTGCCGCTCCAGGAGTAGTAGATGATCAAGGTCTTGTTCTTGCTGGTCTTGCTGGAGGAAGCAGCGGCTGAGGATGATGAGGACGAAGAAGAAGTGTTTGAGCTGGAGCAGGCGGCCAGGAAGAGGCTCAGCCCGACTAAGAAGAGGCTCAGAATCGTTTTTGACTTGAATTTTTTCATGTGTTTCACCTGTTGTCTTTGCGTGTTGCTTACTTTTGTTAAGCAATATTTTAATTGCAACAGGCTCATGAGTACATTATTTCTCGGGTAATCCACTATGTATCAAGTACATAGCTTGAGAAAATTCTGGATTTTGCATTAAAAAAGCGCCTCCCTTTGGGAGACGCTGGGAAAGAACTAATTTTTGACCTGCCCTTGCTTGTCGCGCTTGATCAAGCCCAAGACGCAGGCAAAGATCAAGAGGGTGAAGATGAACAAGACGATGAAGGCGGCCTGTGACCCCATCACGACCTGCTTGCTCTGGCCCTGGTAAGGACTGCCGGCGATGGCGATGATCACTGACATCGCGGCCGTCCCGATGGAACCGGAGTACTGCTGCAGCATGTTGAAGAGGGCATTGCCGTCGGCGATGTGCATGACTTCCAGCTGCTGCAGGCCGATGGTCATGGAGTTGTTGTACATCATGCTGAAGCCGGTCATGAACATGACGTGGAAGATCACGATCAAGGCCACGGAGAGTCTCTGGGCAAAGATGATGTAGAGCAGGATGCCGGCCATGGCCAGGATGCTGCCGATTAAGAAGGGCTTCTTGAAGCCCTGGCTGTCCAAAAGCCGCCCCATTACCGGCCCGAAGAAGGCTGACAAGAGGCTGCCCAAGAGCAGGAGCATCCCGCTGGTCAGGGCGCTGGTCTTTAGGCCCAGCTGGGCCAGGTTGGGAATGATGAAAGTCAGGCTGATCTGGATGAACTGCAGGAAAGTGTAGATCAGCAGGCCCAGGTTGAAGCTGGTATTTTTCAAAACGGCAATGTTGATGATGTGGGCCTTGCCTTCCTGCTTGGCCAGCTTAAAGAAGATGACCAGGGCGATCACCGTGACCAAAAGCCCGCCCCAGACCAAAGGACTGGCAAAGCCGGAGCTCAGGTTGTTGACGGCCAGGGTCAAGGCGATCAAGGCCAGGACGATCAAAAGGTATTCGCTGAAGTTGAAGCGGTCCCGGTGGGCGTCATTGTCGCTCATGAAGCAGGCGGCAATGATGCAGAAGATGATGCTGACCGGCAGGGTGAAGATGAAGTTGAAGCGCCAGTTGAGGGCGGACAGGCAGACCCCGCCGTAGGTCGGCCCCAAAGACGGGGCCAGGGCGATGATCATGCCCGCGGTGCCGACGAAGGCGCCTTGTTTTTCCCGCGGCACTTCCAGCATGATGATCGAGAAGAGCAGGGGCATGGCAATCCCGGTGCCGATCCCCTGGATGATCCGCCCCAGCAGCATGACGGCCAGGGTGTTCGCGAACGTGCAGATCACCCCGCCGACGACTGAAGCGGTCCCCGCGGCGATGACCAGGCTCTTGAACTTGAAGCTGCGCTGCAGGTAGGCAGCCAGGACGATCGTCAGGGTGACGGCCAGCAGATAGGCCGTGGTGATCCACTGCACGTTGTTCAGTGACTGGTGGAAGACCTTCATCAGGGTCGGGAAGGTGACGTTCATCGACGTTTCAACCAAGACCCCGCAGCAGGCCACGCCGGCAGTGCCGACGATCGACCAGATCACGGCCGGAGAGACTTTTTCATGAGCATCCATTAAATTTATAACCTCCAATAAAAAAACTCCGCTTCCGCGAATTCGCGCCCGGAAAAGGGTCTTTGAATTCGGCTAGAAACGGAGTTGCTACTCAGTTTTTAATTCTAGCGAACTAAGCTCCACAAAGCTTGTTCTAAAAACTTGTCATTAATCTACTTTAACATTTTTTCGGAAAAAATGTCAGTAAAAAACAGGGCCTTTGCCCTGTTTTCATTGCTTTCATTATTTCGACTTGATGTAGTTCTGCCCGTCAGCAGCCGGTCCGACAGTCTTGCCGAAGAAGACTACCAGCACGATGATCGTCAAAACGTAAGGCGCAATCTGCAGGTAAACGGACGGCAGGCTGGAGATGCCCGGAATCTGGTCGCCGATGATGCTCAAGCTTTGGGCAAAGCCGAAGAAGAGCGAGGACAGCATGGCGCCGATCGGGTTGTAGCGGCCGAAGATCATGGCAGCCAGGGCCATGAAACCCTGCCCGGCAATGGTGGAAACTGAGAAGTTGCCGGAGATGGCTTCGGCAAAGACTGCCCCGCCGATCCCGCCGAGGAAGCCGGAGATCAGGACGCCAGCGTAGCGCATCTTGTAGACGTTGATCCCCAAAGTGTCGGCCGCCTGCGGGTTTTCACCGCT
>NZ_BOCG01000480.1 GCF_016587775.1 Lactobacillus nasalidis
CGCCGGCTGCCGGCACGTCTACTTCGTCGGCAACCCGGTCAAGACCGGCAACCCGACCTCGCGGCGCTTTTTGGGCTACGCGGACACGGTGGCCCAGGCCGGCCTGACGGTGCACACGGCCCGCTCTTCCTTTTACGAGTCGCCCTCAGCCAAGGCGATGGAATTAAGGGAGCTGTTGACCAGCGGCCGGGTCATTGACGGGGTCTTTTGCTCTGACGATTTGACGGCCATCCTGCTGCTGAAAGAGGCCAAGCGCTTGGGCATCAAGGTTCCCGAGGACTTGAAGGTCATCGGCTTTGACGGCACCCAATTGGTGCAGAACTACGTTCCTGAACTGGCTACGATTGCCCAGCCGATCGCTGATCTGGCCGGAAGCCTGGTCAAGCTGCTCTACCAGCGGATCGCCGACCCGGAGAAGCCGTTGGCGCAGAACAATTACGTCCTGCCGGTGAAGCTGCTGCGCAATCAGACCGTTTAAAAAAGTAAAGCATCCCTTAAGGGATGCTTTTTCTGTCTGGTCTTTTCGCCGGGGGCTGACTATAATTAAATTAGGGATTACTTTTTTAGAGAAAGCAAAGGTGACAAGCCATGGAGAAAAAGAAGAAAATCTGGCTGTTTGTCCTGGTCTTTGGCCTGGCCGGCGTTTTGGTCTATGCGGCCGAGATTGCCTGTGCTTTTATGAATGACCGCAACAAGAAGATGGAATACAGCTTTGATGATGAGGATCCTGAGGAAGCGGAAGCTGACTACAAGAACGAGGAATAGAAGAAGCGAGAACCGGTTTTGGCCGGTTCTTTTCTTTTTTGCTCCAAGTAGGCTACAATAGTTAAGATACAGTAACTATCTTTGCTATTTGGAGGAAAAAACGTGAGCAAGAACCGACTGGAAGCATTCAGCGATGGCGTTTTGGCCATCATCATCACGATCATGGTTCTGGAAATGAAGGCCCCCGAAGAGGCCAGTTTCCGGGCCCTGCTGCCCTTGTTGCCGCAGCTGGCCATCTACCTGTTGAGCTTTTTCTACATGGCCATCTACTGGGTCAACCACCACAACATCACCCACGCTTTGCCGTCTGTCAACTTCAAGCTGATCTGGACCAACATGGCCTGGCTTTTTACCGCCTCTTTGATCCCTCTGGCTACAGCCTGGGTGGGCAAGCACCCTCTGGCCGGACCGCCTTTGTTCTTGTACGGCCTGGTTTTGGCCCTGACTTCGGTCAGCTTCCTGCTGCTGCAGCATTTTGCCTGGCAGCTGGCCTGCGACAGCCAGGACTTGCGGCAAAACATGGGGACCAAGGGCTTTTTGACCCTGGCCTTCAACTTCGGGATTGCCCTGTCGGCCTTCGTCTGGCCAGTCTTGTCCTGGATCTTCATGGCCCTGGTAGCCGTGATGTGGTTTCTGCCGGACAAGCGGGCCAGAAAATGGCGAGAGAAAAACAAGGAAAAGGCCGCGGAAGAATAAGAGAAAGCAAAAAATCCACAAGCTGTGCTTGTGGATTTTTGCTTTTATAAGGCTAATTCGAGCAGGTCGACTTGAGTGTCGCCGATGTCTTCATAGTGAACCGTTTCCTGGCTGACGAAGCGGTAGCCGTTCTTTTCATACAGGCGGCGGGCCGGAACGTTGCCGGCCATGCTGTCCAAGCGGATGGCCTTGCAGCCGAGCTCCTTGGCATGGTCCTTGATGAAGGTCAAGAGGGTGCCGGAGAGGCCTTGCCGGCGGAAGGATGGGTGGACGCCGTAAAGGTGCAAGACCGCGATCTCGTCATCGCTGGCCGGAGTAGGCCAAGTGAACTGGCTGTAAAGGGGATCGTTGCCTACGGTCAGGATGCCGGCTGAGGCAATTTTGCCGTCCTTGATCCCAACGACGGCCCGCTTTTGGTCGATTGCTTCCTTGACGTCGCTTTCGGACGGGTAGATGCCCCAGTGCCAGTCGGCACCGTATTCGTCTTGGCTCTGGTGGTCGCAGACGTCTTGGTAGAACTGGCAGAGGGCCGCGAAATCAGCTTCAGTGGCTAAGCGACAGGTTAATTCAGTCATTTTTTTCTCCTTACAAAAAAATTTATGCTTTTGCTTTTTTCTTCAATAAAATTTTAGCAAAAAGGGCTGAAGAAATCAAAAAAGAGGCTTACAAAACAAAAAAGAAGCCGTGTAAAACGACTTCTTTGCTTGGTGCGGACGAGAAGACTTGAACTTCCACGACCTAAAACGGTCACAAGATCCTTAGTCTTGCGCGTCTGCCAATTCCGCCACGCCCGCAAGCACATCTACTAGTATAGCAAAGGGGGAAAAAAGTTCAAGAGCTTTTTTGCATAAAAAAGTTGGATTTTTTGCCGCAAAAGCCTTGCTTTTTCTGCTGGATCCGGTATACTATTGTTTGTGTCTTGCGAAAGACAAAAAAATAACAAGGCCCGTTGGTCAAGTGGTTAAGACACCGCCCTTTCACGGCGGTAACATGAGTTCAAATCTCGTACGGGTCATCTGGAGGATTAGCTCAGCTGGGAGAGCATCTGCCTTACAAGCAGAGGGTCACAGGTTCGAGCCCTGTATCCTCCATTTTTTTCAGCACTAAAAAACGCCTGAGGCACTAGCCTCAGGCGT
>NZ_BOCG01000481.1 GCF_016587775.1 Lactobacillus nasalidis
CAGAACTTTGCTTTAGGTTAGAGCGCAAATTTTAGTCATACTTCAGAAACATATGTTTGGGGATCTGCAGGAATACGTGCTAAAATATTCCTCGAAACAAAGATTGAGAATGATATGGTTCTGAAAGCTGGTGAATTAAATGGCTGAACAGGCAGAAGAAGTACCGTCTAAATTAATTCAGACAAGAGTCTATGAACTACATCTAAACAAGACTATGAGAAGAGTTTTGGATGAAGCTTGTGACTATCGCCGCTATTGCTGGAATCAAGGCCTTGCCTTGTGGAACGAAATGTACAAGGCAAGACAAGCGCTTAAATCTTCTTTGGCTTCCGACCCGAAAAAGCTGACTGAAGAACAGAAAGTACTGCTTAAAGAAAAGCCTTCGCCGAGTGAACGAAGAGTTCGTA
>NZ_BOCG01000482.1 GCF_016587775.1 Lactobacillus nasalidis
AAACAAGACTATGAGAAGAGTTTTGGATGAAGCTTGTGACTATCGCCGCTATTGCTGGAATCAAGGCCTTGCCTTGTGGAACGAAATGTACAAGGCAAGACAAGCGCTTAAATCTTCTTTGGCTTCCGACCCGAAAAAGCTGACTGAAGAACAGAAAGTACTGCTTAAAGAAAAGCCTTCGCCGAGTGAACGAAGAGTTCGTAA
>NZ_BOCG01000483.1 GCF_016587775.1 Lactobacillus nasalidis
CAAGGTACTTCTCCCGGTCTTCCTGGCCGCCGCGGGAAATCTTGCCTGCCAGGGCAGTCGCGGCGGCAAAGCCGGTCGCGTACTGGTAGACGTAGAAGTTGTAATAGAAATGCGGGATCCGGGCCCATTCCAGCTCGATATCCGTCCCCAGGCCGATGGCCGGGCCGTAGTACTGCTGGTTGAGCCGGTCGTAGAAGCCGCACAGGTAGTCAGCCGTCAAGGCTTCACCAGCCTGGTCGCTTTCATGAATGAACTTCTCGAATTCCGCGAACTGGGTCTGCCGGTAGACCGTCCCCTTAAAGGAGCTCAAGTAGTAGTTGAGCAGGAAGGCCCGGGTCTTTGGATCCGTCACCCGGCCCAGGAAGTAGTTCGTCAGCAGGTTTTCGTTGGTGGTCGAGGCGATTTCCGCGACAAAAATCGGATAGTCCCCGTACACGTATGGCTGGCTCTCCCGGGTGTACATGCTGTGGACCGAGTGGCCGGTCTCATGCACCAGGGTGTAGAGGGAGTCCAAGTCCCCCTGCCAGTTCAAGAGCTCATAAGCGTCAGTGTCATAAGCACCGCTTGAGTAAGCCCCGCTTTGCTTGTGCATGTTGGCCACGTAGTCGATGCAGCGGTTGTCGAAGAGGTAGTCGACGTGCTTGAGGTAGTCTTCGCCCAAAACCTGCAGGGCTTCCCGCGCCTGTGCCTTGGCCTCGTCAAAAGTATAGCTGAGGCTCGGCGTGCCCGTGATCGGCACGTACATGTCCCACATCTGCAGGTCGCCCTTCAGGTCCAGGATTTCTTCACGCAGGCTGACATAGCGGTGGAGCAGGTCCAGGTGCTTGTGGACGCTGGTCAAAAGCTGGTTGTAGACGGCAACGGGGATGTTGTTCTCGCTCAAAGCAGCGGCCAGGGCGTCCTGGTAGTGGTGGCTCTGGGCGTCAAAATTATGGGCCTTGACGTTGCCCGCCAGGGTAGAGGCAAAGGTCGAGGCAAACTGCCCGTAGCCGGCGTACAGGGCGTCAAAAGCGTCCTCTCTGACATTCCGGTCCTGGGACTGAATCAGGATGTCGTAGTTGGCTTCAGTCAGTTCCACTGCTTCGCCGTCTTCGTCTTCAATGTAAGGAAACTGCAGGTCAGAATTGGTCAACACGTTGAAGGTGTTGGCTGAAGCTGACAGGGCATCCCCGGCCGCCGACACCAGTTTCTCCTCTTCAGCCGGCAAAACGTGTTCCTGGTGCTTGACGATCTGCTCCAGGTAGTGCCGGTAGCCTTCCAGTCGCGGCTCTTCTTTCAGAAAGCCGGCCAGCTTCTCTTTGCCCAAAGCCAGGATGGCCGGCTGGATGAAGGCCACGGCGGCCTGGTATTCAGCTGCCAGGCTCTGGCCGCGGGAGTTCAGGGCCAGGGCCTGCTGGTTGCTGGTATCGACGTCGCTGGCCATGCTGGCGTAGACGTAGATCTTGGACAGGCGCCGGTCCACGTCAAAGATTCTGTGCAAGCGGTCATAAAGAACGGCCGCGCTCTCCGTAAAGCCGTCTTCCAGTTCCGGCAGGGCCTTGACTTCCTGCTTGACCTCTTTAAAGGCGGCTTCCCAGTCGGCCGTGGTCTTGAAGACCCGGGTCAAATCCCAGGTCTGGTCCTCGGGAACCTGATTGCGATACGGGATTTCCATACATTTACCTCTTCTTTTTTCTTCTCAGTTGGTGTCATTACTTTACGATACTTGATATTCTACTATCAAAGCCGCTTTTTGCCAAAAAATAAGATAGTCTAAACAATTCACGCGGCTTATTTATCAAAAAGCCTTTTCGTGCGAAAATAAAAGATAGCAAAAAATAAAGGGGTCAGTCCATGGAAGAGCAACACAGCAGAAAACAACAGAAAATATTTCGCAATGTGACTCTTGTCCAGGACAGGCTGATCGGCCGGCCCAAGCGTCCCGTGCCCGCCGTGCTGGGCTTGTTGGTCACCTTTGCCGTTTTGGTGGCAGCAACTTGGGGGGCGCATGCATACTTCAGCCTGCATTCGGCCCTGGTGACCATGAGCGGCGGCAGCGGCAATACGGCTACCAGCGCCCGAATCGCGGCCAAGAAGCCGATCTCGCTCCTGATTCTGGGGGTTGACCAGGGGCTGGAAGGGCGCAACGACCAGGGAAATTCCGACACGATTATTCTGGTGACGGTCAATCCAACGACCAAGAAGACGACCATGACCTCCATCCCCCGGGATACTTTGACGGAAATCCTTGGCGAGACTTCCAGCACCAAGTACTTCATGTTCAAGGTCAATTCGGCTTATGAGCTCGGCGGCAGCACGGGTTCGGTCAAGACCGTGTCAACCATGCTCAATGTGCCAATCAACTACTATGTTGAGGTCAACATGAAGGCCTTAAAGAGCCTGGTCGATGCCTTGGGCGGGGTCGATGTCAACGTGCCGTTCAGTTTCAGTTATGACTGGTGTGATTTCAAGAAAGGCAAGCAGCATTTGAATGGCCGCCATGCCATCGCTTATGCCCGGATGCGCTATGACGATCCGCGGGGTGACTACGGCCGGCAGATGCGTCAGCGGCAGATCATCAAGGCCGTGGTCAAGAAGGCCCTCAGCGTCAACGGCCTGGCCAACTACCAAAAGTTGCTCAAGGTCTTCGCCAAGTACGTCAAGACCAACTTGACCTTCGGCGACATGACCAGTCTGGCCATCAATTACCGGGCCGCGGCAAGCAATATCTCCAGCGGCTACATCCAGGGCCATGACGCGACGATTTCTTCGACCAGTTTCCAGATCGCCTCAACTGCTCAGCTGCAGAAGTGGTCCAACAAGCTTAGAAAGAATCTGGGGCTGCCGACGCAGACCTTGACCAACCAGGAAACCCGGCAGAACAGTTTGAACGAGACTTATAACGGGGTCGACTTCTCCAGCAATGAGACCATTACCAACTATACGATTTACGAAGCAAACTCAATTACGCCAAGAAGCTCTGATTCTTGGTAAGAAAGCATGCCTCTAGCTCAGCTAGGGGCATTTTTTTGCGCTTATGAGCCTTTTTTGCCCGATGGTGATTTTTTGGAAAAAATAAGCGGGGTAGAACTAAACTGATAGGCAAAAAGGAGGCAGGGAAAAATGGAAAACCTGATTGAAGAAGTTTTGAATTTGCAGCTGAAGAAGGCAAAGAAGGATAAAAACGGTGACGTCCGCCGCAGCCTGATTTGCTTTCACACTATTTATGGCAGCTTCTACGGCTTTTTTGACAACTTGTTCAAGTAAAAAATGAAGTACGCGATCGAGGACTATGTGCCTTTTCTTTTGGATGAGAAAAGCAGCTTTTTTGAAGATGCGGCGCCTAAACTGCAGCCTTACCAGGTGAAGCCGCCAGCAGGCTGGCAGACCTGGAGTGACCGCAACTGGACCTATATGTTGGCGCCTGGCGAGCTGCCAGCGCAGGGCTGGAAGATCCACTTGTCAGCCGGATGCAAGGACGAAGAAGAGCTTTTAAGGGTAGCGGCTGACTATCTTTTTAAGCAAAAAATCAGCTTCAAGTTCACGGTCAGCCGGGGCGAATGGATCGTCAAAAACTCCAAAAACGCTGACCGGACTGAGTCGGGCAAGTTTATCACGGCTTATCCAAAGGATACGGAGCAGTTCAAGCAGGCCGCGGCTGACCTGGCGGCTTTAACTAGTGAGTATGAATTAGGCCCCTATATCTTGTCTGACAAGCGGTATAAAACAAGCAACGTCTATTACCGCTATGGGGCCTTTAAGGAGCTCCGCGATGAGGCAGGCAACTATTGCATAAGGGACGAGCAAGGTCACCTGGTTATCGACCAACGTCTGCCTTATTACTTGCAGCCAGATTTCGTGCCAGATCCTTTTCCCGCTGAAAAAGGGGCAGGCCGCGGCGATTTTTCCCGCTTGAGTCAGTACAATATTTCGTCAGCCTTGCTTTTTAGCAATGCCGGCGGGATCTACCTGGGGCAAAAAGCCGGGCAGAAGTACTTGATTAAAGAAGGCCGGCAGGGGGCCGGGATTGACGCGAACCTGCAGGATGGCTTCAGCAGGATCAAGCATGAAGCAGAGCTCTTAAGGCAGCTGCAAGACTCCCCCTATGTCATTAAGCTGCGGGATTCTTTCCAGGTTTGGATTCATTATTATTTGGTCGAGGACTATCTGCCAGCAGAAAACTTGGACCAGCTGATCAAGGAAAAATATCCTTTCCGGCAAGATCATGGCCGCTATCTGAAAATGGTAAAAAAACTGGCCAAGCAGCTGTTTGCGGCGGTAGAGGACATCCACCAGCGGGGTATAGCCATTGGCGACTTGCAGCCGGGCAATGTTCTCTTGGGCAAAAAAGGCCCGGTCCTGGTCGATTTTGAGCAGGCGGGGCCGCTTGACCAGACTTATGAACCAGGCTTGTCTACGCCAGGTTTCAGCGACCAGCAGGCCAAGACCATGGGCCAGCAGGATTGGCTGTCTTTGTACAAAATGATTGAATATACCCTTTTGCCGGTTATCGACGTCAGTCATTTGGCCAAAAAGCCGAAGATAAGCGAAGCGGTCAGGCTGGAAAATCTGGACCAGGCAGCGGGAGACTTTTTGCGGAAATTCAAAAAAGAGTATTTTGAAAAAGCCGGCTTGACTTTGCCAGACTTGCCAGCTTCAGCAGGGCAGAAGTCCCTGGACCAGCTGATTGAGGGAGTCGCGAAAGGGATAGAAGCAAATATCGACTGGACAAGTCAGCGCTTGATTAAGGGCGATATTGCTCAGTTTATTGAGCCGGCAGGGATGCTGAATATTGAAAATGGAGCGCTGGGCCTGGGCCTGGTCTTGTCCGCTTTGCCGGAAGACCGGGAGCTTTTTAAAAAGTGGTGCTTGAAAAATCAAAAGGCAATTTACCAGGCAAGTGAAATGGAGCCAGGCCTCTTTACCGGTGCGGCAGGGATGGGGTCAGTCTTGTATTCAGAAGTCGACCAGGAACTAGGCAAAAAAATGATCGACGGAATTAAGGTTGACCAGATGACTGACTTGTCGTTAGAGAGCGGCCTGGCGGGGATTGGCCTGGCCAAATTGTCCCTGCAGCTGCTTGAGCCAGATGAAGACAGAAAGCAGGAGCTGGTAAAAATTGCCCAACAGATATTAGCTAGCTATGACGCTTGGGAGGAAGCGGGTCTGCTTACTGGAAAATTAGGGATGCTCCTTTACCTTGAAAAAGCTGGCAAGTACTTAAAGGAGAATGATTTAGTAAAAGCCGCAGAAGAAAAACTGGCCGCCTTTTTAGAGCAGGAAGTCAGTCAGACAAAAGGCGGAATATTTTTAAAAGGCATGGTCAATGGCGAGGAAAGCTACCTGCCCTACCTTAATTCTGGTTCCTGCGGCTTGCTCCTGGTTTTGCTGGAATTCGCGAAAGACGGGGTCAAGGTTAAAGGCGACGGCAGGATGATCAAGGGCTTGATCGCGACTAACCGGGTCAAATTAGCTTACATGAATGGCCTCTTTGACGGCTTCGCGGGACTTATGCTAGGCGACATCGCGGCAGAAAGTCTGGGTTATGAGGGCTTTTTGGACGAAAAACTGCAGCACTTGACCAACTACCTGGTCTTTGACAGAGATGAAATTCTGCTTCCTGGGGTTTATGGCTTGAAAAATTCCCTGGATCTGGCTACCGGAGCTGTTGGAATTTTGACTATCCTGTTGGGTGTCAGAGACCATAACTGGGGTAAGTGGCTGCCTGTTATTAAAAACGAGAGCTTCTTGTTTGCGAATTAGAAAATAGGACGGTTAGCTTGATTAAGAGAAAGGGCCATAAGCGAGGAAATTCTTACAAGATTTCACTTATTTGCTGGAACCGAATCAAGGCAATTTTTGGTTAATATTAGGGCATAAAGGCGCAACTTAGTTGCGCTTTTTGTTGTATCATGAGGACGGAAAAGGAATAAAGCAAAGACAGGATAAATAGATGACTTTATTGTATCTACTTGATGCCAGCACAATGGTGCTAGCGCCTATGATTAATATTGCCTGCTTTTTGCGGCTGCTTGACCAGCGGCCGGCTAGCCGCCGGGCTTGGACCATATTTTTTGGCATCTGGCTCATAGGCGTGATTGCCGGG
>NZ_BOCG01000484.1 GCF_016587775.1 Lactobacillus nasalidis
CAGCCAGGCGCCAGCCAGCAGCCAGACGCAGGCGTCTAGCAGCTCGCGCTACAGCCAGCCGGCAGCTGAATCCAGCGCCAGCTCCAGCAGTGTCAGCTCCAGTTCGGCAGCCGCGTCCAGTTCCAGCAGTTCAGAGGAGGGAGGCAATTAAATGGATCACCGGAAAATCGAATGGCTTTTTCTGATTCTCTTCTTTTTGGTTGACATCTACCTCCTGGTTGAGCTCTGGCAGGCGCCGATCACCCTGACCTCGTCGACCAATTCGGTGACGACCTCGACCAGCCTGAAGGCCGAAATGAAGTCAGACAACATTTCCGTGCCTTCCTTGTCCAAAAAGGGGGACGCGGGCTACTACCTGGCCTCCCGGGGCAAGACTGACCTGAAGACGGCGGCCGAAAAGCTCAGCAGCGACGTGACCACCAACTATGCCGATGACGACCGCGTCCTGTACGCGACCATGAAGACCGCGATCTCCCTGGACCGGATGTCGGTCAGCGAGTTCAAGAACGACGGCAACTATGTCCTGCACGGCAAGCAGTACGTCTACGCGAAGAATCTCTCCAGCAACAGCAGCTACGTCTACGTGCAAAAGACCCAGTACGGCCAGCTGTACAGCAGTCTGGGCCAGCTGGTGGTCAACGTCAAGAACAAGAAGATCACCGGCTACTACCAGACCTATCTGAGCGACCTGGCCAGCGTGCGGGAACTGCAGACGACCATCAGCCCCTGGCGGGCGGTCACCAACCTTTACACCACCCGGGAATTGTCCGACAATTCGCGCGTGATGCAGGTCAAGCTTGGCTACACCAAGCTGACTGAGGTCCGGGGCAGCGTGATTTTCGTCCCGACCTGGCTGGTCTGGATCGAGAACAAGAGCAGCAAGAGTAGCAGCCTCAAGCGGGTGAACGCCTTCAGCGGCCAGCTTTTGCAAAACAGTACATTGGATGATTAAGCGGGAAAGGAAAAAATTTGCAGTTTGCGGTATTATCCAGCGGGTCAGCAGGCAACTGCAGCCTGCTGATGACAAAGCAGCACAAGATTTTGATGGATGCCGGCCTGTCCGGCAAGAAGACCAAGGAGCTTTTGGCCAAGGTGGGCGTGGCGATCGAAGACCTGGACATGGTCTTTTTAAGCCATGACCACACCGACCACAGCGGCGGCATGGGCGTTCTCATGCGCCGCTACCCGCAGCTGAACGCCTTCAGCAACACCGGCACCTGGAAGTATCTCCAGGAGACCGGCAAGATCGGCCGCCTGCCTGAAGACCAGATCAACGTGATTGAGCCGGGGCAGACCAAATCCTACGGCGATCTGGAAGTGACGGCCTTCGCGACCAGCCATGACGCGGCTGAACCCCAGTACTACGTCTTCTCCAGCGGCGGCAAGCGCCTGGCCTGCCTGACGGACACCGGCTACGTACCCCGGTCGGTCGAATACGAGATCGAGGATGCGGATGCCTATCTGCTGGAATTCAACTATGATGACCTGATGCTGCGCAGCGGCCCGTATCCCTGGAGCCTGCAGCAGCGGGTCCGGTCCGACCACGGCCACCTGTCCAACGAACAGGCCGGGGAAGCCCTGGCCCGGGTCATCACTTCCAGAACCAAGCACGTTTTCATGGCCCACCGCAGTCAAAAGAACAATCTGAACTACCTGGCCCGGGATGCCGCGGAACGCATTTTGGCCGAAGAAGAGGCCGATGTTGCCAGCGATCTGGAACTGATCGACACGGAGCCAATGACGCCAAGTTCTTTAATAATTTTATAATGCAGACCCTTTAATCGATTTAATACGTTTTGTTCATATAATGTTCAAAAAGCTTGGATATGATAATGACAACGATAAGGAGTGATAACAATGTCTGAAGAACAAGGCAAGCAAGAAAACAAGCGCAAGAAGGAAAATAACCGTTTGTTAACAAAGGCAGCGATCATCGGTGTCGTTGCCGGACTTTTGGGCGGCGGGATCGCCTACGGTGGCTTGTCAGCCGCCAACATGAACAGCAATACTTCATCATCGACGGCCAGCTCAAGCAGCTCTAACACCGGGGAAACCGGGTCAGTCACGACCTCGTCCAGCGGCACGACCAAGGTGAACAAGTCAACGACCACCAGCGGAACGATGACCTCCGCGTACAAGAAGGTTCAAAACGCGGTTGTTTCCGTCTTGAACTACAAGTACACTTCAAGTTCGTCTTCCAGCTCAGACATCTACAGCATGTTCGGCTACGGCGACAGCGATTCTGACTCCGGCTCAAGCTCATCCAGCGCAAAGAAGTCGCTGACCCTGTACTCTGAAGGCTCCGGCGTCATCTACACGACGGCAAACGGCAAGGGCTACATCGTCACCAACAACCACGTTATTTCCGGGGCGGCCAAGGTCAAGGTCATCCTGGCTTCCGGGAAGACGATTTCCGCCAAGGTAGTCGGCAAGGACTCAACCAGTGACCTGGCAGTTCTGTCAATCGACTCCAAGTACGTGACCCAGACGGCTTCATTCGGCGACTCCAGCAGCCTGCAGTCAGGCCAGACGGTAATTGCCATCGGGTCACCAGAAGGGTCTGAATATGCCTCAACGGTAACGCAGGGGATCGTTTCCTCGCCAAGCCGGACGATCACTTACAACTCCAACCAGATGACGGTCATCCAGACTGACGCGGCCATCAACTCCGGTAACTCCGGCGGTCCTCTGGTTAACGCGGACGGGCAGGTTATCGGGATCAACTCCATGAAGCTGTCCAGCTCCAGCAGCGGCGACTCGGTTGAAGGGATGGGCTTCGCGATCCCGTCAAACGAAGTCGTGACGATTGTCAACCAGCTGGTCAAGAAGGGGAAGATCACCCGGCCGCAGCTGGGCATCAAGGTAGCGGCAATTTCTGAACTGAACAGCTACTACAAGAAGCAGCTGGGCATCTCAACCAGCTTGAAGAAGGGTCTGTACGTAGCCAGCGTAACTTCCGGCAGCGCGGCAGCCAGTGCCGGGATCAAGAAGGGCGACGTGATCACCCAGGCTGACGGCAAGACGGTCAACGACGTGGCCACCCTGCACAGCATCCTGTACAGTCACAATGTCGGTGACAAGGTCAAGATCACGGTCAACCGGAACGGCAAGAGCATGACCTTCACGGTAACCCTGCAGGCCAGCAACTAATTAAGAACAAATAATCCAGCAGATCAGCAGATCTGCTGGATTTTTTGCTTTTTTCAAAATAAAATCCGGGTGAATCCTGGATAAAGTTCGGCTTTATTTCTTGTCAAGGAAAATTTTCCCCTGGCGGTTATCCCCAATTCTGTGGAAAAGACTGTGAATTGTGCAAAAAACGGGGGCGAAAAGGCTGGAAAAGCTGTGGATAACCTGTGGATTGTGTGTAAGTTTCACGGTGAAAAGTCATGTTAAAACACCTGTTCAAGGCGCTAGGACGGGCTTTTTAAGGGATTGTTTGTGAAAAGCCCCCGTCCACAGGCTTTTTGTGGAATGGTTACACGAACTTCGGAAAAATTTTTGGCAAAAAGCTAGACCTAGACAGAAATCTGTCCTGGTCCACTAGATCTAGAAAGTGCCCGTCCACAGCTGTGGAAAAGGGTGGTTGATAAACTGTTAATTGTGGGGACAGGCGGAGAAATGGTAAAATAGGGGCATTATGAATATCAAAATTGTTTGCGTTGGAAAATTAAAAGAAAAGTATTTTAAGGACGGGATCGCGGAGTACCAGAAGCGGCTGAGCCGCTTTGCCAAGGTGGAGATCGTGCAGGTGCCGGATGAAAAGGCGCCGGAAAGCCTCAGCCCGGCCCAGATGGAAGAGGTCAAGAAGCGGGAAGGCGAGCGGATCCTGAGCAAGATCAAGGACAAGGAATATGTCTACGTTCTGGCCATTAAGGGCAAAGAGCGGGCTAGTGAAGAGTTCGCCAAGGAACTGAAGGACCTGGGAACCTACGGGCATTCCGACATTACTTTCGTGATCGGGGGGAGCCTGGGGACCAGTGACGCGGTCAACAAGCGGGCCAACGATCTTTTCAGTTTCGGCAAGCTGACCATGCCCCACCAATTGATGCGGCTGGTTTTGATTGAGCAGATCTACCGGGCCTTTATGATCAACTCCGGCAGTCCTTACCACAAGTAGAATAGAAATTATTGGCCTCTCCTGGAAAATATGCGGGAGAGGCTTTTTGTATGCGAATTAATCTAGTGCTAGAATCAAGGGTGAAAGTGTTTTATCAGGGGGAGCTGAATAAAAAATGGAGATCTGTGATTTACTCAAGCAGACGAGAATAGATTTGGGCCTGACCCAGCAGGGAATGGTGGGAGAAGTCATGTCAGTGGCCCGGTACTCCCGGATTGAGAGCGGGGAGCAGCGGATCAAGGCTGAGGATCTGCTGGAGCTTTTGGAAAGCCATAATTACGATCTAGGCTACTTTTTCACCAAAATGATTTACAGCCGGCGGGAGGAAAAAGAGGCTGACTGGATCAATATCGAGTTCCGGGTGAAGAGCGCCTTTTATGATTGGAACTGGGAAAAGATGAGCTTTTTGAAAGAGCAGGCGGCCAATCTGACGGGGAAGCCGGCCTTGCGAATTGGTAGTGACCTGGTGGCTTATCTGCTGGATCCAGACCTTAAAGATCATGAGCAGCTAAAAAACGAGGTATCGGATTATTTCTTTAGTCTGGACAATTGGATGGATGATACGGAAGCAATTGTTGTATTTGCCGCGGCGATTCAATTGATGAAGTTTGATATTGCTTACTTTTGGCTGAGCGAACTGCTGGACAAGTATCAACAGATCGATAATTTTTCCAGAGACCAGCAGGAAGCGGTAGGCAAGGCCTGTGTCAGCTTCTGCCAGCGTTGCAGGAAAGAAGGCATTGCCAAGGCGGCGAAGGAGGCAATTGAAGTTTTAGGACAGCTGTCTCCTTGTCCGGAGTTTGTGGCTTACCGCTTGCTAGGCAAGTATTACGCGGGGCTTTTTTCAAGGCAAGATGAGGAGGCGGAAAGGATCAAGGGGATACTCAGAGAGTCTGGATTGGAAAGATTTGTCGATCATTTTCTCTTGTGAAGATTTGCAGATCTGCAAACGCTAATTCATATCTGCAATTTTGCTCTCTAGTTAAAAAAAGCGATGTAGAATAGCCATGTAAACGGATAATGAGTCATGAAAGGGATGATTTAAATGACTAAAACAGAGCGTTACATGTGGCTGGCTAATGACCTGCTTTTGACGGCAGCTGCAGTGTCGCTGATCATTAATTTAGTTGGCCAGACGGCTTCCGGTTATGCCTTCAGTGGCAGTCATGGGCAGGCAACAGAACTGCTTTATGATGCCTTTATTTTGCTCGTTGCCGCGGCTGCTTTGGGAGTCTGGCTGAGTAAGTGGCTGGCTCCTGCAGCGGCTTGGGTGATTGGCGCCTGTCTTTTGCTGGGCCTTGTAATTGACCGGGTGGTAGGCCTGTATTTCGGCTTGACCTGGTACTGGACCTTGGCTGTTGTTGCTTTGGCGGTCAGTCTGGTTCTGGCCAGCTACCGCTGGCGGGGGAAGGCGGTCTTTAACTATTGGCTGGCCGGCATCCTCTTGATCGTCAGCTTGGTCAGCTGCGTGATGGCCTGGGTTGGGTAAAAACGAAGGTGATAGAGATGAAATTCTTAAAGATTTTAGTCAAAGTGGTTGATGTAATCTTGCTATGCTTTTTGACTGTGGTAGTTTGCTCAAATCTAAAGGACTACATCAATGCCCTAAGAACGATCAAAGGAACTGATTTAAAGGTAACGGTTTTTGGCCATGTGATTTTAATTTTGGTCTTACTGACAGAATTAGCCTTAGCTGTATTTAGCCCAAAAAATTCCCCGCAAGCCGTTCTTGATTATTGGCCTAGTTTGCATTGCCTTGACGTTGATAGGACTGATTACGCCAATCGCTTTTGGTCCGGGCAATTTGCTACTTAACTTCTTGGCCTTAGTGTTATTGGCTGTTAGCCGCTTTTTGCAAGAAAACATAGCTCAGAAGAGAACGTTGTGAAGAGCAAAAGTTATTAAACTTAGCAAGAACCGCGCGTTAACATACGCAAGTTTGGTAGGCGGATTTTTTAACAAAAGCAAAAAATGACGGCTGCCGCAAGAATCACTGCTCAAAAATTAAAATTGAACTTATAATATAAGTGAATAGTTTTTTAAAAATAGGAGCGTGATTATGATGAAAAACTTTGCAACTAAGCCAGCCGTCAAAACTGTCTTTCTGCTGGCCGGCATCTGTTTGGCCTTGTTCATGGCAGTTCAGTGGATCTTTGCCTTGGGCAACCCAGGTCCGGTTTCATGGGCGATTGCCGGTATGATCGCGATCACTCTGCTGACCCTTTTCTTGGGAATCATTCCTTTGACTAAGCTCAGCCCGGCAGTTGGCTACGTAACTGCTGTAGCATTAGCGGTTATTGTCTTGATTTTTGTCTTCAACATTCATGAGTACATCTCAATCGGCATCTTGTACTTGCTTTACGCGGCCCTGGCCTGTGGCCTTTTATGGGCAAAAAAATAAGCCTCTGATTGGAATATAGTCCAATTAGGGGCTTTTTAGTTGTATTGGTCAAGTATGGCAGCCAGCCGCTCCTTAAAGCTCCTTCTTAGCTCTTCTGGCGTGATGATTTTCGCGTTCAGTCCAAAAGTCAAGAGATAGTCAATTAAGTACTCAAATGTGCGTGGCGTATATGAGCCGGTCAAATAAGTAATCTCGCCTTCATGCTCAAGCTGCATATTTGGGTAGCGATTTTTCAAAAAATGTTCCTGGCCCCGGTGGTTGAGGAGAATTTTAAATCCCTGGTCTGAACTGTCATGCTCAAACTCTAGCTGCTTTTGCTTCAATTCAGCTAAACTAAGCTTATTAGGAACGGCAGCCTGCTCAGTACAATTCTGCAATTGGTCGCAGCGGTAGTTCCAAAAGGCCTGGCCCAGCAAGTCATAGGCCGCAAACAACCAGTTGCCATCCCTAAAAAAGAGTTGGCAGGGTTGCAGCAGGACTTGCTGGCCCTTGAAGTTGGCCCGGACCAGGGAGTCGTGCAGGATTGACTCCATCAGCAGGCGCAAGTAAGGGTTGTGGTGAACTGCCGGGGTGTTGAAGAAGGAAACCGCTGCTTGTGAGGCTAAGACCTGTTGCTGCCGGCTCGCTGCCAGGTTCTTGAGCAGCTTTTGGCTGATCATCTGGAAAGATTCGTTAAATGGTGTTTCTTTTAGCTGCTCCATGGCTTTGAGCGCGAAAAATATCGCGGCGACTTCATCTGAATTGAAGTAAATCTTGGTCAGCAGGTCCTCTTGAATCAGTGAATAGCCGCCAGCCCGGCCTGCCTCGGCATATAAGGCCAAGCCAAGTTCCTCTAGGCTGGCAATATCCCTTAGGGCCGTCCGCTTGGAAATCTGAAAGTTGTCCATTAGGTCCCGCAGGTTAAAACGCTTCTTGTCGCTTAAAAAAATCAGTTCTTGATTGAGCCGCTCAGATTTTTGCAATTTTTTCTCCTTTTTTTGGTTAAAAGGTGCCGCTAATTGCCACCTTTTCATTTTATGATATCTACAACAAGAAGAAAAGGAGAGTTTAAATATGTTAGAAGAAAGCACTACTTTAAGTCAAAACTTTTTGGAGGTAATCAGCGATCCACAACCAGTAACGATCGTTTCCTACCAAGCCACTCCAGCCCATGTGGTCAACACCTGGAGCAGCTACATCAAGGTGGTTGATGACTCAACCTTCCTTGTGCCTGCTGCTGGGATGCGGTCAATTGAAGCAGATATAGCGACTCAAAACAGCCAACTGATTCTAACCTTCGGCTCCATGAAGTTTGAAGGCACTGAAGGTCCAGGCCGCGGCTACCACGTTTATGCTACTGGCGAATTCGTTGAAGCTGGCAAGTACTTTGACCTCATGAAAGCTGATCTGCCTTGGTTGCGGAAGGTCATGATTGTCCACGTGCAAGAAGTTAAGCAAAAAATCTAAACTGAATAACTGACAAGAAAACCCCCTGGTTGGATGAAAATCAACCAGGGGGTTAGTATTTAGGAGCTTCTTTTGAGATTGATTAAGCGAAGATTTCTTCAACTTCAACTACTACGGCAGCAGCAGTTTCCGGCTTGCCAACCTTAGCAGCGTATTCCTTAGCGAAGTCGTCGCCTTCGTGGATAGTCACGCTGCCGACCACGCGCACGTTAGTGTGGCTTGGCACGTCAGCAACTACAACAGCAACCTTGCTGCCGTTCTTGATGTTTTCCCACAAGTGTGAGAAGGTAACTTCACTCCAGACCAGGTGCTTGTCGTCCAAGGCAGTTACAGAACCCTTAGGACCAACTTGTGGCTTGCCGTCCTTGTCAACGGAAGCAACGAATGCCAAAGCGTCGTTAAAGAACTTTTGTTGGTCAGCAGTCAAAGTGGTAGCGTCTAATTTCTTCATAATGGTAATTTCCCTTCTTTTGTTTAAGTAACAATTTTTCTCTTGATACTTAGTATTATAGGACCTCCCCAGGCAAAAGAAATTGATCTAGGTCAAGTTTATAACTTTTTTGCTAAAATTTTTTTGCAATTTCTATGGCAGTAAAAAAGCTCCCAGATTCAAAAAGACGACAGCAAGGATAAAGAGCAGCCAATCTTTCCCAGTCAGCGGCACTTCAACGATCACCGACCGCGGAGCGCCTTCCCGGTAGCCGTGGGATTCCATCCCCTGGGCCAGGTTGTCGGCACTGTTTAAAGCCACCAGAATCGCCTTAAAGTAGAGGACCGGGGACCAAAAGGAGAGGTAGACTCCCCGCATCATCCCGGCCATCCGGATCTGCTTGACCGCGGCCTGCATGCGGGGGATGATGTTCAAGGCCGCCAAGGTTCCGTAGGCAAACTTGCTCGGCAAGTGCAGGTTCTGTTCTAGCGACCGGGCCATCTCTTCTGCCGTGGTTGAAATGGTCAGGCAGGCCGTGGTAAAGGTATACACGAGAACCCGGCTGGAAATGTCCAAAGCATACCAGAGGTCGCGGTGGTCACTGAAGATGTAGCCTGAAGAAAAGACGGTAATTGCCGCCAGGCCCGCTACCAAAAGCATCCCGCCCAGGGCCTTGGGCTTGATCCGCCGGTACAAGAGATAGGCAAAGGCCAGGAAAATGACGATGATGTTGCTGATGAGGCTGACCCTAAAAGACAACTCCAGTGAAATAATCAAGGTCAGCAGAAATTTCAAGCTGGGATTCATTTTGCTTTTAGTCATTTTTTCCTCCCCCTAATCTTGGACAAAAGCCAGCTTCTTGCCAGCCAGGCGCAGGTGGTAGTCGCACCAAGTGCTGATCCCGTAGAACTGGTGGCTGATCAGCAGAATCGTCTGCCCGCTCTTTTCCTGGCACTCTTGCAACAGCTTCACGACTTGCTCAATCGACTTCTGGTCCAGTCCGCTCAAAGGCTCATCGATTAAGAGCACTTCCTGGCCAGACAGGAGCATCAAGAGAATCTGCAGCTTCTTTTTCTGCCCGCCTGACAAAGAGTAGACCACCTGGTCCAAGTGGTCGGCCAAATCCAGGTCAGCAAGAGCTTGGGTCAGTACTTCCTGCGTGAAGTAGGGTGACGCGTGCTTTTGACTCAAAGCCAGCTCCTCTTTGACGGTAATAGCCATGAACTGGTCAGTCGCGTTTTGAAAAATCTGCGTCACATGCTGGAAGTAGGTCCGCTCCTTGAGCTTGGCCACTTCCTTGCCCTCCCAGGAAAGAGACCCCTGGTAGTCCAGCAGCTTGGTCATGGCCTTAAACAGTGAGCTCTTCCCGCTGCCGTTTGGCCCCGTAATCAGAGTTACTTTTCCTTTAGGGATGGACAAATCCATCTGCTCAAGCAAGGGCCGGCCTTGGCTGATGGCAAAATTCTTCATGATAAAAGCCGCTGGCTCATTTTCCGGCAGGGCAAAATGCAGGCCGATTGGCTGAGTGTCCAGGAGCCGGGCTTGTTCATCCGCGCTCAAGAGCTCTACCTGCCCGCCTTCAAAGCGGTAGACCCCGTCCACCTTGCCTTGGTAGTCGTCAAAAAGGTGGTCGGTAATGATGATGGTCTTGCCTTGCTCTTTGAGCTTGGCTAAACGGTCAATCAAGAAGCGGCGGGCGGCTGGGTCCACGCTGGCAAAAGGCTCGTCCAATAAAAAGAGGTCCACGTCCATGGCAACCAAGACGGCCAAAGCCACCCGCTGCTTTTCCCCGCCGGACATGGTCACGATCTTCTGGTCCAAAAGCGGGCCGATCTCCGCGAACTCACTGGCCTTTTGCAGCCGGTCTGCAAATTCTTCTTTGTTTTTGCCCAGGTTTTCCATGGCAAAAATGATCTCTTCTCTGGGCGTGGCCATGGTGAACTGCTCGCCGGCCTCCTGGAACATCATGGCCTGGCTTCGGTTGCCCAAATCGACCTGTCCGCTGGTCAGCTGGCCGCCGTACTTGGGGTAGAGGCCGGCCATGATCTTCAAAAGAGTCGACTTGCCGCAGCCGGTTGGCCCGATCAAGAGGGAAAAGGTCCCCGCCGGCAGGGTCAAGGACAGGTCGCTGATGACCTGCCGGTCGCCGTAGGCAAAAGACAGATGTTGAACGGTAAGTTTTGCTTGCAAAATAAAAAGTCACCTCAAAACTGGGGCGACCGAAAGTCAAGCTTCATTTTCCCTTGCCGGCATTACCCGGCCAGGTTCCATGGGTATCATCTCAGCCTTGCGGCACCCCGTTGATTAGTCTGGTTGATTCTTATTCAATTATATTTGATCTGCTGAGGCCTGTCTAATTCAAACTTTGTCCAAACTGATTGAAAAAACCGATTCATAGCATTTTTCTTAAAATAATCTGGGAAAGAAGCTTTAATTGGCAATTTTTTAGCTGTATCCTAAACTTACGGACTTTATTTTTAGTGGGAGCGAAAAAATGTCAGATCAACGAAGACGAATAATCACGGTAGCCTTGATGCTGTCGAACGTCATGTCCGGCCTGGACAACACGATTATCAACACCGCCTTGCCGCGGATCATTGCCGATTTGCACGGGATTGAATATACCGGCTGGCTGGTGGCCATTTTCCTGCTGGGGACCGCGGTCTCCACGCCGCTTTGGAGCAAACTGGGCGAGCGCCGGGGCAACAAGCTGGCCTACCAGTTGTCAGCCGCCTGCTTCTTGCTGGGGGCGCTGCTCCAAGGCTGCGCCCAGCAGATGTCCTTCCTTTTGACCTTCCGCCTTTTGGCCGGGATCGGCAACGGGGGGATGGTGTCTCTTCCTTATATCATCTATTCAGACCTGTATCCCAACGCCCACAAGCGCCTAAAGGTCCTGGGGATGGTGTCCGCCTTCTTCACCACAGCCACGATCCTGGGGCCGCTCTTTGGGGGCTGGATCGTTGACGTCCTGTCCTGGCGCTGGGTCTTCTACATCAATATTCCAGTGGCCTTGATCTCCATCGTCCTGATCCAGATCTTTTTCAAAGAAGAGGAAAAAGACCGGCCAGTGCGCAAGGTGGACCTGGGCGGGGCCATCTGCCTGTCTTTGGGCGTGGTGGCGCTCTTGCTAGGGACCCAGCTGGTAGACTCTGCCGGAATTGCCACGGCTCTTTTGATTTTTGCCGCTGCCTTGATTTTCATTGGTCTCTTGGTCATTATCGAGCGCCGGGCAGAGGACCCGATCATTCCGGGCCGCTTGTTCAAAAATCTGCCCCTGGTCATCGACTTCACCCTGTTCGTCTTGATCTGGGCGGCCATGTCCGCCTACAGCGTCTACGCGCCGATGTGGGCTGAAGGCCTGATGGCCACGACAGCCCTGGTCGGGGGGATGACCCAGATTCCTGGGGCCTTTACCGACATGCTGGGCTCCTTGTCAGTGGAAAAAATGCGCCGGCGCTGGTCGGCCTACCAGGTCATGCTGTCCACCTGCTGGCTTTTGGCCGCGGGCTACTTGCTGATGGCCGTGGCCCCGCGCTTTTTCCCTTACTGGGGGATTTTGATTGCCGGGATGCTGCAGGGCTGGGGCAACGGGGTCATGTTCAACCAGCTCCAGGTCAAGGTCCAGGAAGACGCGGAAAGCGAGGACGTGCCGGTCGCGACTTCCTTCTCCTACCTGATCCGGATGCTGGCCATGGCCATTTCCTCCAGCATTTTCGGGGTAATCCTCAATGAGCACCTGGCCAAGGGGGTCAAGGCCAGCGGCGGCAAGATCACCTTGGCCATGCTCAACCACCTGTCGGATGCCAAGACCCGGGCCCGCCTGCCCAAGCAGTACCTGGGCCAGATGGAGGGCATCCTCTACGGGGCCATTCACGCGATTTTCTGGGCGGCCTTTATCCTGGTCTTCTTGTCCTTGCTTATCGCCATCTGGGCCCGCTTGCGGGAGAAGAAGCTGCTGGCCAAGCGGTAAAACAGCCGCAAGCTCTGGGATTGTCATTTTTTAAAGAAAGGAGAAGCCGATGACTGAAATTGCCAAGCTGCGCAAAAAACTGCGGGAGGCGGGGGATGCCGCCCTGCCGCTCGTCAAGGGAATGGGGCAGACCACGGCCTGCCGGATCACTTTATTGGGCGACGAAGCTGAAGAATGGAAGACGGAGTCTTTGACTGCCCTGGTGCTTTTGGCGGGGACGGGGCGCTTGCGCGCCGGCCAGCAGCAGTGGCAGATCCGGCCTGGCGACTGGTTTCTCCTGGCGGCTGGCCAGGCCTGCCAGACCAGCCTACAGGATGGCCTTTTGGTCAAGCTTGATTTGCCGGCGGCTTTTTCCATCCAGGACTTAAAGCAGGAACTCCTGCTGGCAGCTG
>NZ_BOCG01000485.1 GCF_016587775.1 Lactobacillus nasalidis
CGGTCTTGCCGGCCAGCAGTTCCAGGAAGGTCGGCCAGAGGCTGACGGCGGCCAGGCAGCTGCCAAAGAAGCTGCTCTTGAGATAGGCCCAGACCCGGCTCTTTTTCTCCAAGCTGAGCGTCAGCTGCGTTAAAAAGTACAAAAGGCCAAAGAGCAGGGCCATGTAGCCGGTGTAAAAATTGGTCAGCCAGAGCAAGAAGGTGACCAGGACCAGGTGGTGTTTCTGTCCGGCCAGCAGGCGGTCAATGGCCCGCGTCAGCCAGGGCAGGAGCACCAGGCTGTCCAGCCACATCAAGTTGAGGTTGTTGGCCACGACGAAGCCGCACAGGGCAAAGGCCAGGCTGGCGGCCAGCAGGTATTCCCGGGCCAGGTGGTACTTTTGCTTCCAGACCCAGTAGGCGCTCAGGCCAATGGCTCCGATCTTGCAGGAGATGACCAGGAGGATCCCCTGCGGCAGCAGCTTCTGCGGGAAAAGCAGCAGCAGGAGGTTGAAGGGGCTGAGCAGGTAGTAGCTGTCCGTGCCCAGCATTGAGCCGCCCAGGCCGCTGGCAAAGCTGTAGATCAGCTTGCTGGGGTCATGCAGGAGCTTTTGCTGGTAATAAGCCAGGAAGTCGACATATTGCTGACCCAAATCCACGGTCAGGACGTTGCCTTTCTTGCTGATGAAATAGCCGGCGAAAATCAAGGCCGGCAGGCAGAAAGCCAGCAGACCATAGAGCAGGCTGGAAGCATTTTTTTGGAAAAAGCGTTTTAATTTAGATATGTACATTAAGAATTAGCTAACTCCTCTTCTGAATGATAGAATTGCGCAGATCTTTTTGCTAAAATTACTTGTTAGTGAGGATGGTTTTATCGTGAGTTATTTTAGAAAGAATAGCGGAACTGGCAATGGTAGTCAAACCGCAAATACCCCGCTCAGAATGAAAATCCTGGTCGGGATCATTGTAATTTTGTTCGCGGCCTTAATTGGCCAATTGGCATATTTGCAGCTTTTCTACGGTTCGCGTTTTTCCGCGGAAGTCAACGCTACCGACCAAACGACCGTAACCAAGGCGGTGCCCCGGGGGGTCATGTACGACTCGCAAGGGCGGATTCTGGTCGGCAACAAGGCTGAGAACGCCATTACCTATACTAGAAGTTTATCAGCAACTTCCAAAGAAATGTACCAAGTTGCCAATATCCTTAGTAATTATATAAAAATTACGGATGAAAAGCCGACAAAAAGACAAATTGCCGACTATTATCTGGCCGACAGCAACCGGGCCAAGAAGGTCCTTAGCGCTCTGCCGAAGTCGCAGAAGAAGTCGAGCCTGACAACTTCAGAAATCAACGAATACGAAGTCGCTTACGTTGAAAACACGATCAAGCCGACTCTGTCCACCAAGCAGAAGACGGCAGCGCTTTTGTACAACAAGATGTCCGGCGCTTCGACTTTGTCAACGATCAATCTGAAGAGCAGCGGCCTCAGCAACAAGGAAATCGCCCAGGTCGGCGAGCACCTGTCGTCTATGCCGGGGGTCGGCATCGGGACCGACTGGAACCGTTACTACCCTAACGGCTCGTCAATCAAGAGCATCATCGGCTCGGTTTCAACGACCAAGACCGGGCTGCCAAGCGACAACCTGCAGTACTACCTGGTCAACGGCTACTCCCGCAACGACCGGGTCGGGACTTCCTACCTGGAAAAAGAATACGAAGCGCTTTTGAAGGGGACCAAGGCCAGCTACAAGGTTACCAGCAACACCAGCAGCAACACGGTCACCAAGACCAAGCAGGTCTACAAGGGCCAGTCTGGTGCCAGCCTGAAGCTGACGATCGACGCCAAGTACCAGGCAGAGGTAACCAAGGCCTTGAAGCAGCAGTTCAACTCTGCCTTGAGCGCCGGGGCGGCTAGCCTTTCCAGCGGTGCCTACGCCGTGGCCATGAACCCGCAAACCGGGGCCGTTTTGGCCATGGCCGGCATCAGCTATGACCCGTCCACCAAGAAGGTCAGCGACAATGCCCTGGGCAACATCAACCAGTCCTTTGTTATGGGGTCCGTTGTCAAAGGGGCGCAGGTTGCCGGTGGCTTGATCAACAAGGTCATCACGCCGACCAACAACACCCTGCCGGATACGGCCATCTACCTGCCGGGGACTTCAGTCAAGAAATCCGTTTACCCGGTCGGGACTTTCAGCTCCCTGACCGCGGCCAGCGCCCTGGAAGTTTCCTCAAACATCTACATGATGCAGCTGACCCTGCGCTGGGTTAAGGCAAGCTATGTGGCCAAGAAGTACATTCACATGCCGCAGACGGCCTTCCAGACTTTGCGGAACAACTTCAAGATGTTCGGCCTGGGCCAGAAGACGGGGATTGACCTGCCTGGCGAAAGCTCCGGGATCGAAGGTTCCTCAACCGACTCCTCGGGCAACATCCTTGCCGGTTCGGTGCTCGACGAATCCTACGGGAACTATGACGCCTACACGCCGATTCAGCTGGTGCAGTATGTGTCCACGATTGCCAACGGCGGCTACCGGATGCAGCCGTATGTTGTGCAGTCGATTGGCCG
>NZ_BOCG01000486.1 GCF_016587775.1 Lactobacillus nasalidis
CTTGTCTTGTCTTGTCTTGTCTTGTCTTGTCTTGTCTTGTCTTGTCTTGTCTTGTCTTGTCTTGTCTTGTCTTGTCTTGTCTTGTCTTGTCTTGTCTTGTCTTGTCTTGTCTTGTCTTGTCTTGTCTTGTCTTGTCTATGTAATGTCCAAATTCACCAATGGTGCAGATGTACATGTCCCGGTCCTTGTAGCAGGCCAGGTGCTTGACCTCCAGCGAGCTGCGGTCGTCCAGCATGCCCGTGGAGCAGGCCTTGACCTTCTTGCTTTTGGCCATCAGACTGAGCAAAAGCGACTTGTATTTGAGCGAGTCATTGACGATTTTCTGCCATTCAGCCGGGGTCAAGTGGTGGCGGGTCAGTTCGTCCTGATAGGCAAAATTGGTGAAATAATAGACCAGCTGCTTGCCCGGCCGCCGTTCGATCAAGGCCAGAGGCATTTCCAGGTGTTTTATTCCCTGGGAAATATGACTGACCATCGGGTTGACCAGGATGTTGGTTTCCCCGATCTTGTCATAGTAGTCGTTCATTTCTTGGGGCTCGTACTCTGCCAGCCCCCGGCGCTTGATTTCCGCCAGCATCTCCTCTTCGGGGATCGGCTTGGAAAAGTGGAAGCCCTGCAGGCGGTCGCAGCCGATGGCCCGCAGAAATTCAGCCTGTTCCTTGCTTTCAACGCCTTCACACAGGGTATGGATGCCCAGGTGCTTGGCCATGTCGACGATTTCGCGCAGGATGATGTGGCTGCGGGAATTCGTCTGGAAGTTCCGCAGGAAGATCATGTCGATCTTCAGCAGGTCAAAGTCGAAGTCCTTCAAGTTGTTCAAACTGGAGTAGCCGCTGCCGAAATCGTCCATCCAGATCTGGTAGCCGGCCGCGTGGAACTTGTCCATGGCCGCGCGCAGTTGCTCGGGCACCGTGGTCAGCGTTGACTCCAGAATCTCGATCTTGAGATAGGAGGTCGGGATCTTGTACCGGCGGCGGATGGCGTCGACTTCGGCAAAAATGTCGCAGACCTGGAAGTCGACCCGGGACAAGTTGACGGAAACCGGCTGAATCGGAATTTTCCGCTGGTAGCAGCTCGCCAGCATCTCGCAGACCTGCTCGATGATCGACAGGTCCAGCCGGTTGATCAAGTGGGTGTCCTCAAGGACGCCGATGAAGACCGCGGGACTGAGCACTCCTTCCGCGGGATCGATCCAGCGGGCCAGGGCCTCGTAGCCGCAGATCTGGCCGGTCAGGCTGCGGATCTCCATCTGGTAGTAGGGCTTGATCCAGCGCTTGTCGAGGGCTTCCTGGAAGTGGGTGAGGACGTAGTCGCGGTTGATGTACTTTTCCCGCACGTTCTCGTCGAAAACATGGTACAGTTGAGTCAGATCATCGCCGGTGTACTGCAGGGCCTTCCTGGCCTTGTCGACGGCGGATTTGATGCTTTCGCGCGGGTTGACGTAAAAGTAGATCCCCGCCTTGACGCCGCCGACGGAGTAGTTGCGCAGCACGAAGCGCTGCAGCTCCTTGATCTTCTCGATATAGTCGTTGCTGGTCGAGAGGACCACGAAACGGTCTTCATTGTAGCGCAGCACCAGGCTGTCGGGGAAGAGGCGCAGGAGCTGGCGGCTGATTCTGACCAGGAAGCGGTCGCCTTCCAGATAGCCGAAGTGCTCATTGTAGCCGTGCATGCCGACGATGTTGAACATGATGATTCGCGGCTGGTCGCCGACGCGCAGTTTGCTGTCCAAATAATCCTGGCCGAAGCTGGTCAGGTAGACGCTGTTGAGCAGGCCGGTCAAATTGTCCTCGTACTGCTCGTTGGAAGGAATGTGGCCGATCTGGGCCGGCCGCAGGTCGACCTGGTCGTTGCCGATGTTGATGTAGTCAACGAAAAGCAGGGTCTGGCCGGCAAAAATCTGCTGGCTCACGTGGAGCAGGACGGTCTGGTAGCTTTCCGCCAGCTTGATGCGGCAGGTGATGAGCTGCTGCGGGGCAGTGAGCAGGTTGACGGTGATATGGTCGACCGCCTTCAAGTGTTTCAAAAGTTCGTCGCGGCCCAGCTGGTAGAGCTGGCAAAGGCCGTCGGAAACCAGCAGGGGGACAAGCTTGCCCTCTGCTTCTTGGTAGACAGCCAGAGCAAAGTTCAATTGCTCATAGCTTTTACGATTTGCTGCAGAAAATTGGTAAAGTTTGGTCATGTCTCAAGCCTCATGCGGTAATTGGCGGAACAGCGAAAAATCTCTTTAGAGCAGCTGACGTTTTTCGGTAAAATACAAAAGTGAACATCCGGGGAAGCGCTGCTGATAAAAAAGGTAAAGTGCCTCGTTCGGATTATAAGTTAAAAACTATATAACTAAGCTAGTACCATATTAGCACTCTCGGCCGGCGTTTGTTAAGCCTTTTCATTGAGTGTTTTCAAAATAATGTTAGTGCTGAAAAATAACAAGCACCTGGCCGGCATAGAAAGGAAAAAATGCGGATATTATTGCTTGGAGACAGTATTTTTGCCCGGAAGGAAGGGCTGGATGAGCCCCGGATCAACTGGACCTTGAAAGAGCAGCGGCCGGGCCTGCTGCTCGACAATACGGCGGTTTCCGGCTTGAATTCCGGCGCCCTCCTGGCCCTGCTGGGAGACCTGGCCTTGAAGCGGCCGAAAGCCGACCGGGCCTTCTTGATGATCGGGGTCAACGACGCGGCCAGAAACAAGCAGGTGCCGCTGGCGCAATACCAGCGCAACCTGCAGGCCATCGTGTCCGCCTTGGTCTGCTTTTATCCCGGAGAAAAACTGGTCCTGCTGTCCGGGCCGGCGGTGGATGAAGGAAAGCAGCGGGGACGGACGAACGCAAATCTGGCAAAGTATGCTAAAGTAATGGAGGAAGTCGCGGCTGAATACCAGGTCGCTTACAGCGACTTTTTCACGGCCATGCTCAAGGAGGGGAACCTGCCAGACCTGTGCCGGGGAGAGCTTGCCGACGGCCTGCACTTCGGACCGCGCGGCTATCGTTTGTTGGCAGCGAAAATATTGGAGCAGCTGCCCGAGGAAGGTTGAACATCAATGAAAAAGATCTATGTGGTTCGCCATGGCCGGACCTATTTGAACAAGTACCAGCGCCTGCAGGGCTGGTCAGACGCCCCTTTGACCGAAGAAGGGATCGACGGCGCCCACCAGATGGGCAAGGCTTTGAAGGAAATGCATTTTGACCTGCTGGCTTCCAGCGACTTGAAGCGGGCAGCCGACACGCGGAAGATCATCGCCTCTGAAAACGACAACTGGGAGAGCATCAAGATGACCCAGACCGCAGACCTGCGGGAGCTTTTCTTTGGCTATTTCGAGGCTTTCCACGACACTGAGGGGGTCAAGGCGGCCCTGAAGACCGACAAGTATCCCCGCCTGGTGGACGCGATCAAGGACGGCTACACCTGGAAGCAAATCGGCGACCTCTTCCATGAGGCCGACCCGGAAGGGGATGCCGAAAGCGGCAGCGAGTTTGAAAGCCGCTTAAAGCGGGGAATCGACTGGCTGGTCAACTACGATGAATCCGAACGGATCCTGCTGGTTGGCCATGCCTGCGTCATCCACTGCCTGGCCTGCATCTACGGCGGCAAGCAGCTCAGAACCGAGCTGCCAAAGCACAACGAAATGATGATTCTGGACGTCGACCAGGACGGCAAGGTCAGCCTGGAAGAATTCGGGCGGCCAATGTACTGATTTTGGCCCGGGACCGGCGCCAACTGATCTATAATAGACTGTGGGAAAAAGCAATCTATCGAAAATGGTAGGTGAGACATATGATTAGTAAAGAAAACAAGCTGCTGATCCGGCGCTATCTCTACGCCATGATCAACATGTACGGGATAGTTCCGCTGCGGCACGCGTACCACATTTTCAGCCACCAGAACCCCCTGCTCAACATCGATGAGGACGATTTCTGGGAATTCACGATTCTGGACCAGAGCGACCAGGACTACAATGTGGCCGGCGAGGCTGAATTGCTGGGGGAAGACCGCGGCGAGGACGAGGATGAGGAATTCTATCTCTACGGCGACTGGGTGCTGATGGACCTGCCGCAGGATTTCAAGCAGATTAAAAAGCTGCAGCACAACCGGATCTACTATGTGCCGGAAAAAGAAGAATTTTTGCGCCGGGAGAACGAATGGTACTACGAACGGACCACGGCGACCGAGGAGTACCGGCAGTACTTGCGGGACAGCAATCCGGGCTTGAGCGACGACCGGCTGGAAGAAGCCTTCTTTGAGGCCCTGACCCAGCTGCACGCCGTCAGCTACGGCAAGACGGTCGAAGAGACCATCAACGCCGTTCCGCGCTCCTTGCGGGTGATCGGCTTCACCGTTTCCGACGAGCAGGAAGACGAATTGCGGCACCTGCTGCGGCGGATGCTGGACGGAACCAGGCAGGAAGCCCTGCGCGGCAAGATGTACAAGTACCACAAGCTGCCAACGGCCTTGGAGATTATTGAAACCGAAGGTCTGACGGCGGAAAACATCTCTCGCATCCACAGCGGGAAGATCGACGCCATGGAGCTGGTCCCGCAGATCGAGCTCAAGCAGCCGGACCTGGCCCAGCAGCTGGCCAATATTTACCGGCAATAAAAGCCAAAGACACGGCAAAAAACGCCCCTGATATGACCCCCGAAATTAGGACACTAATTTCGGGGG
>NZ_BOCG01000487.1 GCF_016587775.1 Lactobacillus nasalidis
CAAAGCGGCTTTCGCCCTTAGGTGAGAAATACTGCCGGCCGCGCAGGCGGTCGGGCAGGTAGGCCTGGGCGACCCAGTCGCCAGGATAGTCGTGGGGGTAGAGGTAGCCGTAGCCGTGGCCCAGCTTGCCGGCGCCCTGGTAGTGGGCGTCTTTCAAGCGGTCGGGGATCTGTCCGACGTTGGTGTCGCGGATGTCGCTCATGGCGGCATCGATGGCAGAGATGGCCGAATTGCTCTTTGGCGACAGGCAGAGTTCGATTACGGCATTGGCCAGGGGAATCCTGGCTTCAGGCAGGCCCAGTTGCTGGGCCGTCTGAACGGCCAAAACCGCCCGCTCGCAGGCTGGCGGGTTGGCCAGACCAATGTCTTCATAGGCAATGACGCTCAGGCGCCGGCAGATGGAGACCAGGTCACCGGACTCCAGCAGGCGCCCCAGATAGTGCAGGCCCGCGTCAGTGTCTGACCCGCGGATTGACTTTTGAAAAGCCGACAGCAGGTCGTAATGGCCGTCGCCGTCCGCGTCAAAACTCTGGATTTTCATCTGCAGGGAGTCGGCCATGTCGTCCAGGGTGACCGTGAAGCTGGAGGCGTCTTTTCCTTCGTCTTCCAGTTCCTGCTTGGTCGACAAGACGGCCAGTTCCAGGCTGTTCAAAGTGGCCCGCAGGTCGCCGTTGCCTTTTTGCGCTAAAAAGCTGGCCGCTTCGTCCGTCAGCTGGGCATGGTATTTGCCCAGGCCGTTTGTTTCATCGTCCAGCGCCCGCTTGATGGCAGTCAGGATTTCTTCTTCGCTGAGGGGCTTCAGTTCAAAAATCTGGCAGCGGGACCGGATGGCCGGCGAAATCGCCAGATAGGGGTTTTCGGTCGTGGCCCCGATCATGATGATCTGTCCTGATTCCAAAAGCGGCAGGAGAAAGTCCTGCTTGACCTTGTTGAGCCGGTGGATTTCATCCAGCAGCAAAACGACCGTGCCGCTCATCTTGCCCTCAGCCGCGACTTGGGAAAGCTCCTTTTGCCCGTCCGTGGCCGCGTTGAGCTGGCGGAAGGCATACTTGCTGCTGCCGGCGATCGCGCTGGCAATGCTGGTCTTGCCGATGCCCGGTGGGCCGTAGAGGATCATTGACGAAAGCTGCCTGGCTTCAACCATGCGGCGGATGATCTTTTTAGGGCCGACCAGGTGCTGCTGGCCGACGATCTGGTCGATGGATTGCGGCCGCATGCGGTAGGCCAGCGGCTTCATTGCTTGCCTCCGAAGAGCTGCTTCCAGAAGCTTGTCTTCTTTTTAGCTGCCGGCAGTTCCTCAGCCGGCAGGGGCGGGGCATAGACCTGGTTGATCTCTACGCGCATGCGGTTGATAGCTTCCTTGCTGACGACCAGAATGGCTGAATCGTCATCTCCGGTCCGGGCGGTTTCATCGTTGACCAGGCGAAATTCTGTCTGCTCCTTGCTGGCCCGGCTTTCAATCTGGCCGACAAAGGCCGGGTTAGGGGTGTTGGCGTTGATCAGGATGGTGTAGCCGTGGTAGTCAGCGAAATGGTCCATAAAAAGTTTGGTCAGGGCCGGATCCGTTGCTTCCTTGATGCTCATGCGCACGAAAACCCGCTCTCTTAAAGAGCCCAAGAAGCGCCGCCGCTCGTCTGGCCGGGTCTGCGGGGTGATGCCGCTGGCCGCGTTTTCGACTCTTTTTGCTAAATCTTCAGTCATAAGTCGCAGTCCTTTCTGAGAAAAATGCTGATTTATAAACTATACGATATTATAACCGATTTGCCAGGGCAAGAAAAAAGCCTTTCCCAAAAATGGGAAAGACTTTGAAGCCAATTTGAAATTACAGCAACTTGTTGTAGTATTCAACAACCAGGGCTTCGTCAATTTCTGGTTCCATTTCGTCACGTTCTGGGAAACGAACCAATTGACCTTCCATCTTGTCTTCGTCAAATGAAACAAATGATGGACGTGAAGCAACAGCTTCCAAAGCGTCCTTAACTTGTTGCAGGTTCTTTGACTTTTCCTTCAAGCTAATGGTTTGGCCAACCTTAACTTCGTATGAAGGAATGTCAACACGCTTGCCGTCAACAGTGATGTGGCCGTGGTTTACCAATTGACGAGCTTGTTCACGGGTAGTAGCCAAGCCAAGACGGTAAACAACGTTGTCCAAACGACGTTCAAGCAAGATCATGAAGTTGGTACCGTGTTGGCCTTCACGGATCTTACCAGCGCGGGCAAACAAAGTACGGAATTGGCGTTCGTTCAAACCGAACATCCAGCGCAGCTTTTGCTTTTCGTGCAATTGCATGCCGTATTCTGAAAGACGGCCGCGTTGGTTAGGACCGTGTTGACCTGGAGCGTATGAACGACGAGCAAGTTCCTTGCCAGTGCCTGACAAAGAAATACCCAATCTTCTTGACCGCTTCCAACTTGGACCAGTGTATCTTGACATATAAAATTCCTCCAATAAAAATAATAAAATTGTTGGAGTAAAATATCACAATATAAGCTCAACATTCGTGCATCTTGAGTTTACATTTTCGCCCGTGCAGCGTGGGTTACTCGTTCACTAAACGTCCCAAGATGTTGACGTTCTTGTCGCTTATGGCTGCAAATATTTTACACGTTGACCATTATAAGTGCTTCTAGTTCAGAAATCAAGAAAAAAACACAGAAAGTCTTGTAAAAGGCGAAATATTTTAGACGCTAGTTTGGTATAATTGATCTTAGTTCGGAGGAGAAAGATATGTCATCTACACAATCTCTACTACTCATAACCCTAATTATCGCAATTATTGTGATCGTGATGGCCATGCTCTTGGTCAACCGCCGCCAGTTGCGGGAGATCGAGCAGCTGGACAACGATCTGGGCAACATGGAAGACCTTCACCTGGAACGGGCCATCGGCAAACTCGACCAAATGGAACTGGCCGGCGAAAGCCTGGCCACGCTGAACACTTGGAAGAAGAGCTATCAAAAGGCCGCGGAACTGTTTCCGGAAATTCAGCGCCTGATCGAAGACGGCGCCGATGAGAACGCCCGCTACCGCTTGGTCAAGTCCCACCAAAGCATCAAGCAGGCCCGGGAACTGGTCGACTCAGTGTCTGAAGACGTCAAGAACTCTTCTGACGTTTTCACGCAGCTTTTGGAATCAAACCGGGAAAACAAGGCGCAGTATGATGAGCTGATGCAGAGCTACCGGGAGATCCGCAAGGAGATTCTGGCCGATTCCTTTGACTACAGCGTGGCTTTGGATGAAATTGAAAACAGCCTGTCGGCCATGGAAGAAGATTTCGCTGAAGCCAAGAACCTGTCGGCCCAAGGCGACCATGTCGAAGCCAAGCGCGTTTTGTCCAAGATCCGGTCGGATTTGACCGGCCTGCAAAAGAAGCTGCCGGAAGTCAAGGAAGACCAGCACAACCTGCAGACGGTCTTTGCCGACCAGCTGACGGAGATTTCCTCGGCCTACAAGCAGATGCGCGACGAAAAGTACGGCTTCGGCAGCCTTGACGTGCTGCTGGAAATCAAGCAGAGCAACGACCAGATTGACCGCTCGCTGGCGGCTTTGGCCAAGCTGGATCTGGAAGAAACCAGCAAGGGCATGAAAAAGGTTGAAAAAGAAATCGACACCCTTTACGCCATCCTGGAAAAAGAATACAAGGCCAGACCCTTCGTTGAGAAGAACCGCGACAAGCTGCAGCCCCTGCTGACCCACCAGCAGACCGTCAGCCAGCAGCTCATCAAGAAATTGCGGCACATCGACGAAAGCTATGAACTGACGCACGGCGAACTGGATGAAAGCCGGGAGCTGGAGCGCGAAGTGCACAAGATGGATTCTGACTACATCAGAGCCAGCCAGAGGATTGCCGACGGCCGCGCGGTCTACTCGGACGTCCAGGATGACTGGGTCAGAATCCTCGGCCGCCTGCAGGAAATCGGCAAGCGCCAGCAGGAACTGTCTGAGGCCGTTGACGGGCTCTATGAGGCTGAAGAAGTGGCCCAGCGGTCGATCAAGGAATTCAAGCAGCAGGTTTCCCTGCTTTACCGGCACCTCAGCCGGCAGAATCTGCCAGGCATTCCGGAAGGCTTTTTGCAGATGTACACCCTGGTCATCAACGAGATCAGCAAAACCAGCGGGGAATTGAACCAGGTCCGGATCAATATGGAAAAGATTTCCGAAGAACTGGTGCAGATTTCCGATGACGTTGACCGCCTGCAAAGAGAAGCCGACGACATCATCAGTTCGGCCAACCTCTTTGAGCTGACCATGCAGTACTCCAACAAGTTCCTTGATTCAGAGGCAGTCGTGCGGGCCCGCAGGAACGCCATGAAGCTGTATGAGCGCGACTACAACTACAAGGATGCCCTGGACACGATCGCTACAGCGGTTGAGCGGGCAGAGCCGGGCAGCTACCAGCGGATCGAAAATTCCTACTACCAGGAACAAAAAGAGCTGATTGATTGAAGTTGATCGGCTTTTGGACTAAAATTAAACATTATTGAAATTAAGCGGTCATTGTAAGTGGCCGCTTTTTTAAGGAGCAAGAATCAGTGATTTATTTTGACAACAGTGCCACGACCAGGATGGCACCCGAAGCATTGGAAACTTACAGCCAGGTTGTCAGCAAGGTCTGGGGCAACCCTTCCAGCCTGCACAAGCTGGGCGACCGGGCCCACGGCCTGCTTGAGGCTTCCCGCAAGCAGATCGCGGAATTGATGGGCGTTAACACCGATGAAATCTACTTTACTTCCGGGGGGACCGAGTCCAACAACACGGCGATCAAGGGGACTGCCTGGGCCAAGCGGGAATTCGGCAAGCACATCATTACCTCTTCGGTTGAGCACGCTTCCGTAGCCAACGCTTTTACAGAGCTGGAAAACTTGGGCTTCCGGGTAACCCGCCTGCCAGTTGACAGCGAAGGCCGGGTCAATCCGGAAGACCTGAAGCAGGCTCTGGACGCGGACACGACTTTGGTTTCCATCATGGGCGTCAACAATGAAATCGGTACGATCCAGCCGATCCGGGAAATTTCCGAAATTTTGGAAGACTACCCGAACGTCCACTTCCACGTCGACAACGTCCAGGCCTTGGGCAAGGGGATCTGGGACCAGGTCTTCACGCCGCGGGTCGACATGATGAGCTTTTCCGCCCACAAGTTCCATGGCCCGCGCGGCATCGGCATCCTCTATAAGAAGCGCGGCCGGATGCTGATGCCTTTATGCGAGGGCGGCGGCCAGGAAAAGGGCCTGCGCAGCGGTACCGAAAACCTGGCAGCGATCGCGGCCATGGCCAAAGCCACCCGCCTGCTTTTGACCGGCGAAAGCGAAAAGGCCGGCCGGGAACGGGCTATTAAGGAAAAGATCAGCAGCTATCTGGCAGGCAAGCCGGGCATCCACATCTTCTCGCCGCTGAAGGACGACTTTGCCCCGCACATCCTCTGCTTTGCCCTGGAAGGCATCAGAGGCGAGACTCTGGTCCACACCCTGGAAGAGCAGGAGATCTACATTTCTACCACCTCTGCCTGCGCTTCAAAGAAAGCCGATGAAGCCAGCACCCTGGTGGCGATGAAGACGCCAGATCCGATTGCCACCAGTGCCGTCCGCCTCAGCTTTGACGAGAGCAACACCCTGGAAGAAGCTGACGAATTCATCGCTGCTTTTGACAAGATTTACCAGCATTTTGCCAAGATCAACCACTTAGGAGAATAAATTTGCAATACACAGAAATCATGATTCGCTACGGCGAACTGTCCACCAAGGGCAAGAACCGGAAGGACTTCATCAACCGTCTGGCCAGCAACGTTCAGAAGGTGCTCCGCGACTTCCCGGATTTGAAGATTCAGACCCACCACGACCGGATGCACATCCTGCTGAACGGGACGCCTTTTGAAAAAGTCGACGACCGCTTGAAGGTGGTTTTCGGCATCCAGACCTACTCCCCGGTCGTCAAGACGGAAAAGAGCCTGGAAGCAATTGAAAAGACTGCTTTGGAACTGATGCAGGCTACTTACAAGCCGGGGATGACCTTCAAGGTCAACACCCGCCGCAGCGACCACAAGTTCATCTACGACACCAACCAGCTGAACCAGCTGGTGGCGGACTACCTGTATAACCACATGGAAGGCTTGCAAGCAGAAATGAAGCACCCGGACATGGTCCTGCTTTTGGAAATCCGCCAGGACGGCGCCTACATTTCCAACCAGCTGCTCCGCGGGGCCGGCGGGATGCCGGTTGGCACGGCCGGCAAGGCGGTGATGATGCTGTCGGGCGGGATCGACTCTCCGGTAGCTTCCTACCTGGCCATGAAGCGGGGCGTGAACATTGAAATGGTTCACTTCTTCTCGCCGCCATACACTTCAGAAAAGGCTCTGGCCAAGGCCAAGGAACTGACCAGCATCTTGGCCAAGTACAGCGGCCGCATCAACTTTATTGAAGTGCCGTTTGCTGAAATCCAGGAAACCATCAAGGAAAAGCTGCCGGAAGGCTACCTGATGACCGTGCAGCGCCGCTTCATGCTGCGGCTGGCTGACATCATCCGGGAAAAGCGGCACGCGCTGGCCATCTTCAACGGGGAATCCGTTGGCCAGGTGGCTTCCCAGACCCTGGAATCCATGGCAGCCATCAACGACGTTACGACCACTCCGGTTTTGCGGCCGGTGGCCACGATGGACAAGAATGAAATCATCGCCAAGGCCGAAGAAATCGGCACTTTTGATCTGTCCATCCAGCCGTTTGAAGACTGCTGCACGATTTTTGCCCCGCCGCGTCCAAAGACCAAGCCAAAGATCGACAAGGCGCGCGAATACGAATCCCGGCTGGATGTTGACGGCTTGATCGAGCGGGCCTTGGCCGGCGTCAAGATCACGCCGATCTACCCGGGCCAGGAATTCCTCAACGACCTGGCTGAAGAAGACGCGGACCTGCTCTAATGCTGCGGCTGGACAAATTTTTGGCCAACATGAACGTCGGCTCGCGTTCCCAGGTTCATGAAATCATCAAGCGCGGCCGGGTAACGGTAAACGGGAAAGTCTGCCGGTCAGCCAAGCAGAAGGTGCAAGAGAATGCCGAGGTGGCAGTTGACGGCCTTCCGGTCAGCTACCAGCAATACCACTATTTCCTGCTCAACAAGCCGGCCGGCGTTTTGTCGGCAACTGAAGACGCCCGGCAAAAGACGGTGCTTGACCTGCTCAAAAAGCAGGACCG
>NZ_BOCG01000488.1 GCF_016587775.1 Lactobacillus nasalidis
CATCGATGCCATGACCGAGCACTTGGACCACTTGGCCTAATTCAAAAAAGGCGTTTCTTACTTCTGACAAGTAAGAAACGCCTTTTATTTTTCTCTGAAATTAAGCACCGTTATATTGAACCAATGAGAAGATGTCCACGTCCGGGAACTTTTCCCGGCCCTTCAAGTCAGTCAGCTCAATGTAGAAGGCAGCCCCGACAACCTTGCCGCCCAAGCGCTCGATCAGTTCCTTAGTCGCGTGCAGGGTGCCGGCAGTTGCCATCAGGTCGTCGCAGATAACTACTCTTTGGCCTGGCTTGATAGCGTCCTTGTGCATTTCCAGCACGTTTGAGCCGTATTCCAGGTCATATGCGGCTGCTTCAACTTCCCGCGGCAGTTTGTGCGGCTTGCGGGCAGGAACAAAGCCGATGCCAAGTTCGATTGCTACTGGAGTCCCAACCAAAAAGCCCCGCGCTTCAGGCCCGACGATCACGTCTGCCTGCCGGCTCTTGGCGTATTCAGCTATTTCGTGAGTAGCTGCCGCAAAGGCTTTTCCGTCCTGCAGAATCGGGGTGATGTCCCGGAAGATGATTCCTTCATTCGGGAAGTCCTTGATGCTGGCAATATACTTCTTAAAATCAATTGACATTTTTTAATCCTCCATTTGCTAGGCCGTTGGCGTAGCGAATTAATTCATTCGAAGAGATTGTTCGTAATTTGTTAACGAAGGCATATTCTGCTTTCACTGAACGGTAATAGGCTGAATCGTCTAAAGATTTCTTTGTCAGACTCGGCTGCGGGAGCAATCTGTCCTCTTCCATTTTAACAAAATCAAGGGTAAAAAACACCCTCAAAATGAACATGATGCTGTCCGGATTTATTCCCAGCTGCCCGGAAGCTTTCATGTAATCATTCGGTTTTAATCCTGGATGCGCCAGGAAGTACTGCCAAACCAGGCCAAAATTGCCCCGGCTGGGCAGGCTGTCGCCAGGCAGCTGGTCCAGCTGGAAGCGCAGGTAAAGCTGCCGGTATTTTTTGGACAGGACGAAATTGAGCTGGGCCTCATTGGCCGGCACGTCCAGGACGGAAACTATCTGCTGGCTCAAGTCCTCGTTGTCTTTGGCCAGACTGACCTGCTGACTGGTCAAGCCAAAGTGGCTCATGGCCTGGGGCAGGTTTTTCTCGTTAAAAAGCAGGTACTTGTCGGCAAAGCCCAGCAGTTCCTCCTGCTCGCGGAAGTCCACGATCCGCGCGGCTGGCGCGTAAAGCGGCTGTCCGTATTTGAGATCGACGACCCGGAACTGCACGTTTGTCTTGCCTTTAAAAGTATTGCGCGCAATCTTGACCAGCATCTGCTGCAGGTAAGGCAGGATCGTCTGGTTGAGGGCGTGGTCGAAATCGACCGCGCGAACCTGCCCGACCATAAAGCTGCAGCCCTTCCGCATCGGGCGGAAGTTGCTGATCTGCGGCTTGGCGATTTCAAAAACCGGCTGCGGATTGTCCGTGCCGAAAGGACCGGCCAGGGCCAGGTCGGCCGCGCTGGTCAAGTCGACATCCAGAGGACTGATCGTGCCGTCAAATTCCTGCACCTTCTCAGCTGCCTGCTCTCCTTGCGCGAAGCTTTGGTTGAAGTCCTCCCGCAGCTGGGGCAGCTTGTCTTCTGTCGTCGACAAGCCGCAGGCAAAATCGTGCCCGCCAAACTGGGTGATCGACTGCCCTTCAAACGGCTTCAAGGCATTAAAGAGGTTGAAGCCCTGGCTGGAGCGGCCTGAGCCCTTGACTATGCCGGACTCGTTCTTGGTCAGCATCAAGGTTGGCTTGTGGTATTTTTCAACCACCTTGTTGGCCACCAGGCCCATTACCCCTTCATGCCAGTCTGGATCATACAGGGTCAGGGTCGGGGCTTTCTGATAGCCCCGGGCCTTGATCTGGGCCTCAGCGGCCTGCATGGTCTCTTGGGTCAGTTCCTTGCGCCGGTTGTTCAATTCTTCGATCTGGTCAGCCAGTTCCTGGGCTTCCCCAGGACTTTCCGCCAGCAGCAGGCGGACGGCCAGGCTGGCATCGGCTAAACGGCCACAGGCATTCAGGCGCGGAGCAATGCTGAAGCCAACGTCTTCCTCATCGATCATCCCTGGAGTCAAGCCAGCATTGCGGATCAAGGCCTGCAGGCCCGGACGGCTGCTTTCGTTCAGCAGCTCCAAGCCGCGCTTGACGATGATGTGCCCTTCTCCAGACACCTTCACCATGTCCCCGATGGTCCCGATCATCGCCAGTTCCAGGAATTCACTGGCCGTGTCCTCCAGAACCGCCCGGGCGATCGTATAAGCCACCCCGGCGCCGCAGTAGTCGTCAAAGGGATAGGCCTGGCCTGGATAGTTGCAGTGCACCAAAGCATAGGCAGCCGGCTTTTCTTCCTTGAAGGTGTGGTGGTCGGTCACGATCACGTCCACGCCGTGAGCCTGGGCATAGGCAACTTCCTCAATCCCGGTGACCCCGTTGTCGACGGTAATGATCAAGTTGGTCCCGTCAGCGACGATTTGCTTGTAGCGCTCTAGGCTGGGGCCATAGCCGTCCTTGAAGCGGTCAGGAATGAAGTAGTGCACGTCTGCCCCCATGATCGCCAGCATTTCGGTCATGATGGCCGTGGCAGTGATGCCGTCAGCGTCATAATCCCCGTAAATGGTGATTTTTTCGCCCCGGTCAAGTGCTTGATTGATCCGGTCAACTGCCTTGTCCATGTCATGCATCAAAAAAGGATCGGCCAGGTCAGCTTCACTGGCGTTCAGCCAAAAGTCGATTTTTTCTGCTGTGTCATTGCCGCGCAAAGAAAACAACTTAGCCGTCAACGGGTTAAGTTGAAATTCCTCAACCAAGTCGCTCGCTAATGGAGCGGCCTTTCTTTCTTGCCATTTCATCGAAGTTTAAACATCTCCAAATTCTGCTTGCTGGCCTTCATGGTCTTAAGCAGCTTCCCTCTTAAGGACCAGCGGTTTGTCCCGCCGTCAGCACAAGTGATCAAAGTCACGATTTTCTTCTTTGTGTTGGCCACCAGCCAAACGGCACTCGGGTCAACAACTTTTTTATAGTAAATCTTGTACACGTAGACCTTTTTCAAGTCAGTCAGATAAACCTTGCTGCCCAGCTCGACTCGTTCAAGCGGGGAAAACAGGGCGCCTTGATCAGTCATGTAGTGGCCGGCCAAAGGATAATTGCCCTGGCCCATCTTCTGGTCTTTGCGCATGGTCCCGCCCCCAGTAGACATGGCCGCGTCTGACAGGCCCTTCATGATCGGCAGGTAGAGCTTGACGCTGGGGATGGCAATGGCCCCGATCGCACCGGCCGTATTCTTGATGCGGCTGCGGGTGGTCTGGGCGAAGTCGATTGATTTGACCTTCTTAAAGTCGTACATCCCCGCTTTTTTCTGGTTTTCAACTATTTGCTCGCGCGTCAAGCCCCTTAAAGCAGCGTTCTGGTTCTGCTTAACCAGAAAAGCAGTAATCTGCTGGTTGAAGACCAGTGCCAGCCCCAGCATAAAGAGGATAACCGCGAAGCAGCGCACGAGAATGCGGCGGGCGCGATGGTCTTTTTCTTTTTTCTTATTTGCCTTTGATGTCATCGTCATTCATCCGTAAAACAGCCATGAAGGCATCCTGCGGGACTTCCACCCGGCCGACAGATTTCATCCGCTTCTTGCCCCGCTTCTGCTTCTCCAAAAGCTTGGCCCGCCGGTCAGGGTCACCGGTGTGGATCTTCCAGGTAACGTCTTTTCTGTAAGGCTTGATCGTGGCCCGGGAAATGATCTTGGAGCCGATCGCGCCTTGAATGTCAACTTGGAAGTTTTGCCGCGGAATCAGCTTCTTCAGCAAGCTGGTCATCTGCACGGCCCGGTCTCTGGCTTCTTCGCGGTGGGCGATAAAGCTCAAAGCGTCGATTGGTTCCTTGTTCAAGAGAATATCGATCTTGACCAGGTTGGTAGCCTTGTAGCCGATAATTTCGTAATCCAAGGAAGCATAGCCCTTGGTTGAGGACTTGAGCTGGTCAAAGAAGTCATAGATGATTTCAGCCAGCGGCATCTCGTAGATCACGTTGACCCGGTACTTGTCCAGGTAGTCCATGGTCTGGAACTCGCCCCGTTTGCCTTCGCACAGCTGCATCACAGCGCCGACAAAATCATTAGGCACCATGATTTCCGCCTTGACGTAAGGCTCCTGCAGTTCCTTGTATTCGCCGGCTTCCGGCAGGTCAGCCGGGTTGTCGATCAGCTTCACTTCGCCGTTTGGCATGATGGCATGGTAGTCAACCGACGGAGCCGTCATGATCAGGTCCAGGTCAAATTCCTGTTCCAGCCGTTCTTGGACAACGTCCATATGCAAAAGGCCCAAGAAGCCGCAGCGGAAACCAAAGCCCAGAGCCTGGGAAGTTTCCGGTTCAAATTCCAAAGAAGCATCGTTAAGCTGCAGTTTCTGCAGGGCTTCTTTCAGATCGTCATAATCCCGGTTGTCGGTCGGATACATACCAGAGTAAACCATTGGCGGAATCTGCCGGTAGCCTGGCAAGGCTTCCGCCGTCGGATTGGCGGCACTGGTGATCGTGTCACCGACCCGGGTTTCCCGGACAGACTTGATGTTGGCGGTAATATAGCCAACGTCCCCGGCAACCAGGATTTCTTCTTTGACCGGGTGGGGACTGGAAACACCGACTTCAGTTACTTCATACTTTTTGCCGGTGTTCATGATCATGATTTCATCACCTGGCTTGACCATGCCTTCTTCAATTCTGACAGACATGACCACGCCCCGGTAGTCGTCATACTTGGAGTCGAAGATGAGGGCCTTCAGCGGCTTTTCCAAATCGCCAGTCGGTGCTGGAATGTCCGTGACGATTCTTTCCAAAAGTTCCGGAATGCCCTGGCCCGTTTTGCCGGATACTTCAACGGCATCGCTGGCATCAAGCCCCAGCATGTCGCTGATTTCGCTTTTGGCCATGTCAGGGTCGGCACTCGGCAGGTCGATCTTATTCAAAACCGGCAAGATTTCCAAATCGTTCTCCAGGGCCAGGTAGGTGTTAGACAAAGTCTGCGCCTGAACGCCTTGAGAAGCGTCAACAACCAGTACCGCGCCTTCACAGGCAGCCAGTGACCGCGAAACTTCGTAGGAGAAGTCGACGTGTCCTGGGGTGTCAATTAAGTGGAAGATGTAGTCCTCACCGTCCTGGGCATGATACTTAACCTGCACTGAGTTCATCTTGATCGTGATCCCGCGCTGGCGTTCAAGAGGCATGTCATCCAACATTTGATTTTTCAGCTGCCGTTTGGAAACCGTATCCGTCAATTCCAAAATACGGTCGGCAATCGTTGATTTACCGTGGTCGACGTGCGCCACGATTGAAAAATTGCGGATGTGCTTTTGATAGTCTTTTAATTTCTGTAAGTCCATATATTTTCTCGCATCCTTACTAAAGTACTAAACAATTATAACCGAAAACCGGCCGTTTGTCTTATCCTAGTCATTAAAAAAGGCAGTCCTTTGAGACTGCCTCTTTATTTAGCTATTTCAATTTCAGCTCAACTTCTCCTTCAATCTTTCGAAGAAGCCCTTCTCTTGCGGGGCAATCGTGCCGCCGCTGGCCTTGACGAATTCGAGCAGGGCCTTGCGCTGGGCTTCGTTGATCGACTTCGGGATCACGATTTCGACCGTGGTGATCTGGTCCCCGGTGCTGCCGCCGCGCAGACTTGGCACCCCTTTTTCCTTCAAGGTGAACTTCTGGTTCGGCTGCGTGCCGGCCGGGATCTTCAGCTTGGTGTCACCATAAACCGTCTTGACATTGATTTCATCACCCAAGGTTGCTTGAGCAAAGGAAATCGGCACGGTCGTGTAAATGGTTTGCCCCCGCCGGGTGAAGTCCTTGCTTGGACGGACACGGAAGACGATGTACAAGTCCCCGTAAGGGCCGCCGTTCTTGCCGGCCTCGCCTTGGCCGGCCAGACGGATCTGCTGGCCGTTGTCAATGCCTGCTGGAACCTTGACTTGCAGGGTCTGCTTCTGAGTCTTGACGCCGCGGCCATGGCAGCTTTGGCATGGATGCTCGATAATCACACCGCT
>NZ_BOCG01000489.1 GCF_016587775.1 Lactobacillus nasalidis
CGGCCGCCAGGCCGGCGGCGCCGGGATCAGGCAGTAGCCCACTTGGGGCTCGTCCTCTTTGACCTTCAGCCAGTCGGCCGGCGTTGCCACGTCAGTCAAGAGCGGCAGCATGATCGCCTCTTCCTTGAAGATCATCTCGGTGACTTCTTTGGCGGCCTGCTTGACCTTTTGGGCCAAATCCGGCTCGCCCGCTTCAGCCGCCTGCCGGGCCTCCCTGATCCAGCCCCGGATGTCGTCGTCCACCCCCCACATGACCTGAGGCGGGGCGGTAATGCCGTACTTGGTCATCAAGGGAAACATGGAGATTTCTTTTCTGGTGTAGTGCTTGTCCACCTGGGCCAGGTCGGCCAGCTCCTGCCTGATTTTCGCCAAAAGGTCCGGGCCGGCCTGCTTTTCATACTTGGCCAAGTCCGGCAAGAGGGCGTCGTTGACCAGGGAGGTCAAAACCAGGTTTTCCTGCTTCAGGGTCTGCACCGGATGGCCCGGCCGGGCAAAAGCATCCGGCACGCCCTGGTCGCCGATTGAGCCCCGGAAGACCTCAGCGTGCACCGTGCACAGGTTCTGGATCTCCTGGGGGTTGAGGCCGCCGGCAATCAAGGCCCGCTCTGCTTCCGTGATTTCTTTGACGGAAACGGCTGAGAAAGACTCGTTGAACATGGCCTTGGCCTGGTCAAAGTCCCCTTTTTCCTGCAAAAGCCGCAAAATTTCCAGCAGCTTCTCCTGCCTTTGGGCTAAAGACATGGTCATTACTCGCTCACCTCGTATCCTTTCAAGCGCAGCTTCTCTTTGACCTCTTCCAGGTCAAAGCCCATGGCCCGGCAGCCCATGGGCAGAGTCATCAGCCGGCCCACCGTCTCCAGCATGCCCGGGATCTTGATCCGGTTGAAGCCGATCTCGGCCATGTCTTCGGTAAATTCCGGATACTGGTCGGCAAAAGTCTTGATCGGCTGGTGGAGGTTGATTTCTTTGGGAGCCGGAGCCGGCTCGTCCTTGATGCCCAGCTGCTGTTTGGCCTGCTCGCTCAATCGCTCCGGCGTCCAGACCGGGTACCAGACCAACTTGATGTCCACCTGCTTGATGGCGTCCAGCTGACCCACTGCCTGGCGGATTTCCCGGTTGAGATAGTCGTTTAAAGGGCAGCCGGCCGTCGTCAAGGTCATGGTCACCAGGCAGTTGCCCTCATCATCGATGTCGACCCTGTAGATCAGGCCCAGGTTGACCACGTCGACCAGGAGCTCCGGGTCGATGACGGTCTGCAGCTGACCGATGACCTGGTTAACCAAAGCGCGTTTTTCTTCGTCCATTTTTTCCTCGCTAAAAAACTATCTCTGCAGCTTGTCCCAGATGACCGGATGCAGGTCCGGCGTCTTGAGGGACTTCTGCACGTCAATGATCCGCTGGTTGCTGGAGCCTCTGAACTGCAGGGTCAGGTCCTTCAGGTTGTCCATGAAGCGGCCGTCAACCAGGATGTCCAGCTTTTTGAGCATTTCCACCTTGTCCGGGGTCTCCTTCAAGAGTTCCTCCCAGGTGTAGCCGGACCAGGACCAGATGTCCTTGCTGTGGCCGTATTCGGCCCGGACCCGGTCGATGATCCGGTTGCAGACCCAGGTGTTCAAAAAGGGCTCCCCGCCAAGCAGGGTCAAGCCCTGGACATAGGACTGGCCGATGTCTTCGATGATCTGGTCTTCCAGCTCCTGGGTGTAAGGCCGGCCGTAGTTGAAGTTCTGGGCAGCCAGGTTGTAGCAGCCCGGGCAGTCAAAGAGGCAGCCGGACACGTACAAGGAGCAGCGGACCCCTTCCCCGTCAACGAAGTTGAAGGGCTTGTAGTCGGCAATCTTGTGCTTGCTGTAGTCTTCTGAGATCCATTCGCCCGGCTTGGGGTTCTTGGGCTGCCGCTTCATCTTGCGCGGCTTGGCGGTCTGGCCGTTTTTGGCCTTGTACTGGTTGGCGTCCACAAAGACCGTCTCCCCGCCGACGCTGATCCGGATCAGGTTGTCCCGGACGTCAGGGCCTTCTTGCTGATTCTTGTCTTTCTCTGGCATCTCGCTTTTCCTCTGCTTTCTATAAAAAATAGGCAGGAAATCTTCCTGCCTATTAGTATATTCTTTTCTGATCAGTATTGGCTGTTCTTCTGCTTTTCCAGGCTGGCTTCCTCGCTGACCATGCCCAAGCTCATGTGCTTGGCCCGGTGCGCGATTTCCTCGTGCCGGCCGTGAACCATCGGCCGCTTCAGCGGGTTGCCAAGGTAGCCGCAGGTCCGCTTGACGCAGTCGCAGGTTTCCGGGTTGTGGTTGCCGCACTGCGGGCATTCAAAGCCCTTGGCGGTTGACTTGAACTCGCCGGCAAAGCCGCATTCGTAGCACTTGTCGATCGGCGTGTTGGTGCCCAAGTAGCCCACCTGGTCGTAAGCCCAGTCCCAGACAGCTTCCAGGGCAGCCGGGTTCTGCTTCAGGTTCGGGTACTCGCAGTAGTGGATGAAACCACCGGCAGCGTAGTACGGGTAGTCCTTTTCGAAGTCCAGCTTTTCAAATGGAGTCGGGTGCTTGCGAACGTCGTAGTGGAAGGAGTTGGTGTAGTATTCCTTGTCCGTGATGTCCTTGACCTTGCCGAACTTTTCAGTGTCCAGCCGGCAGAAACGGTCAGTCAAGCTTTCGCTTGGCGTGGAGTAGACACTGTAGTGGTAGTGGTTCGGGTCGTCCTTTTCCCACTTGGCGCAGGCATCGTGCAGCTTCTTGACCACTTCCAGAGTGAAGGCCTTGGCTTCCGGGTTCTTTTCCCAGTTGGGACCGTAGAAGACGGTGCCGACCTCGTAGAGGCCGATGTAGCCCAGGGAAACCGTAGCCCGGCCGTTCTTGAAGAAGTCGTTGACGTCGCCGTCATCGCCCACGCCCTTGCCGAAGGCGCCGTATTCGTACAGGGTCGGCGCGTTGACCGGCTTGGCTTCAGTGACCTTCTTGGCCTTGTATTCACAAGCCTGGCGGCCCAGTTCCAGACGGTCATTGAAGATTTCCCAGAAGCGGTCCATGTCGCCCTGGCTTTCCATGGCGATTCTCGGCAGGTTCAAAGTCACCACGCCCAGGTTCATTCTCCCGGAGTTGACTTCCTTGCCGTTTTCATCCTTCCAGCCCTGCAGGAAAGAGCGGCAGCCCATCGGCGCCTTGAAAGAGCCAGTGATGTCGATGATCTTGTCGTAGCTCAAAACGTCCGGGTACATCCGCTTGGTGGCACATTCCAGGGCCAACTGCTTGACGTCGTAGTTCGGGTCGGCCGGGTGCAGGTTGAGCCCCCGCTTCAAAGTGAAGACCAGCTTCGGGAAGATGGCCGTCCGGTGTTCCCGGCCCAAGCCTTCGATGCGGACCTTCAGGATGTCCTTTTGGATTTCCCGTTCAATCCAGCTGGTCCCCAGGCCGAAGCCCAAAGTGGTGAACGGCGTCTGCCCTTGGCTGGAGAACATGGTGTTGATCTCGTATTCCAGGCTCTGCATAGCGTCGTAGATGTCCTTTTGCGTCCGCTTCTTGGCAAAAGCCTTCACCTTGTCTTCATCGTCGATGAATTCGCGCCCTTCTTCCAGGTGCTTCTCGTAGTTCTTTTCGGCAAACGGAGCCAAAACTTCGTCGCAGCGGTCAAAAGAACAGCCGCCGTACTGGCTGGAAGCCACGCTGGTGATGATCTGGGCTACTTGGCTGGTAGCCACGCGGATGGAGTTCGGCACTTCCATGAAGGCATTGCCGATCTTGAAGCCGTGGTTGAGCATGTAGTCAAAGTCGATCAGGCAGCAGTTGGACATTGGTGAAAGCGGCGTGTAGTCCAGGTCGTGCCAGTGGATGTCGCCGCGCAGGTGGGCCTTGGCAATGTGCTGCGGCATCAGGGTCAAGCCGACCGTCTTGCCGACCGTGCCGGCCGTCAGGTCCCGCTGGGTGGCAAAGACGTCAGAGTCCTTGTTGGCATTTTCGTGCACGATGCTCGGGTCCTTGTCGACCAGCTTGGCCAGACGCAGCTTGGTGTCGGTCTGTGCCTGCCAGGCAGCTTCGTCAGCCTGCCGCTTGGCTTCGTATTCCTTGGCCTCGCTCAGGTAGCCCAGTTCGTTCAAGCTGGCCTTGAAGGCATCGTGAACCTGAACGGCGTCCACCGTGTAAGCGGCCAGTTTGGCATAGACTTTGCTCAAAACGGCAGCCTTGATTTCGCTGTCTTCCAGGCCCAGTTCGTCCAGAACCATTTCCAGCTTGAACTGTTCAAACTTGAAGGAAGCACCGTCGCGCTTGATGAACTTCTTCGGCGCGTTTGGGAATACAAGACTTACGCTTTCTGCTGCTGGCTTTAACATGACAATCAACCTCTTATCTCTCAATAATACTTAACTTTATTCTGCATCCGGCCGCGCGGACCGGTTTAAGCGACTTACCCACAAGAAGCCGGCTATCTTGTGGATTAAATGTGGAAAACCACCACATCTTGTTTTCTTTATGAGATAAGCATAGCACAAAATACCAGATCTTGTGGTCTATACAAAGACGGTTTTGTGTAAACAAGGCTCGCGGAATTCAGTTGCCACGCCAGTTAAGGGCCGTATATTTTTAAAAAAAGAATATTTTGTTCCCCGGAATATTTTTAACCTTTTGGCAAACCCTTTCGAAAATTTTAAAAAGCAGCAAAAAGCCCTTGATTTTCATCAAGGGCTTATAATATTATTTACTTTTTGTCAAAATACTGGCCCTTGTTGACCTGGAAGTAGGTCTTGAAGCGCTTGTAGTAGTTGTGGAACATGTACTTCATCAGCAGCCAGCGCTTGAAGGAGCTGTCCTGGTCGTAGAAGACGGTCGTGCCCACCTGGCCGGCGTCGATCAGCTTGAGCGCCGCCTGCTTGGCTTCGTTGTCGGCCGCGTATTCCTTGAAGATCTTTTCCGGCACGCCCAGCCAGAGCATGTGGCTGCTTTCCAGCTTGTTGGCGTAGACGGTTTCCTGGCCGGCCAAAGAGTCTTCAACATAGTCGTCGACGTACCACTTGGCCAGGTTGTAGCCGTTCAAGGTCACGTAGAAGCTGGAGCGGCCCTGGCGGAGGTTGATTTCAAAGAACTTGTACTGGCCGTCTCTGGAGTCGTACTTGATGTCAAAGTTGGCCATGCCCGTGTAGTTGATCTTTTCCAAAAAGGCCTGGACGGTCTCATAGAGCTTTTCGTCATAGGCCGGCAGGATTGCCATGTAGTTGCCGATCGACTGCGGGGTCGGGTCTTCCAGAAGCGGGTGGCCCAGGCACATCATCTTGACCTGGTGGTGCTTGTCCACGTAGGCGTTCAAGACCCGCATGTTGGAGTCGTCGCCTGGAATGAAGTCCTGCAGGATCAGGTCTTCCTTGTAGCCGTTGGTGTAGATCTTGCCCACGATGTCCTTGAATTCGGCCAGGTCCTTGATGACGAAGGCCTTCTTGCGGCCTTCAAACTGGACGTCCAGCCAGGAAACCGGGTCTTCTGGCTTTAAAGCGACTGGGAAGGCAAAAGGCACGTCGGCATAGGAGCCGTCCTTGTAGTCAGCCGCCGTGATGATCTTGGTCTTCGGGTAAGGCAGGCCGTATTCTTCGCAGACCTCGTAGAAGCCTTCCTTGGAGATCAATTTCTCCAGCATGTCGTACTCAATGTACGGCACGACGAAGGTGCCTTCCAGTTCGGCCTTGTGCTTGGCCAAAAGCTCCGCGTAACCATCCCCGCAGGCGATCAGAATGACCGGTTCCTCATGGTTCTGGTATTCCTTGATCTTTTCCTGCATGACTTCCATGAAGCCCGGATCTTCGGAAAAGCCCGGGTGAACTTCGACGTCCACGATCTTGGAATAGCGCGTGGCGGCCAGCTGGGTCGCTGCCCAAGCCTGAACCTTGATGCCGTATGCTTCATTAAAAGACCGCGCCATCCCGTAGACGTTGATGTCGCTGCCAAGCAAAATTGGTGTAAATTTAGCCATTGGTAATAATATTCTCTTTCTCTATCTTTATTACAGCAGCTTGCCCTGGGCGATCAGGCTGGCTACTTCCGGCTGAACGTGCTGGTACTTGCGGACAGTTTCGTCGTAGTCGACGAAGAAGAGCTTGTACCAGACCAGGAAGGTGTAGATGGCCCAGATCTGCCGGCGGTGGGAACCATCGCCGTTGTAGTTTTCGTCCAAGAGGTCCAGGATCTTCTGCTGTTCAAAAATGTCCCCGACGAAGTCTTCGCTGAAGAGCTCTCTGACCTGCTTGTAGAAACGCTCTTCCTGCAGCCACTGCTTGATCGGCGTCGGGAAGCCGAGCTTCGGCCGCTTGGCCCATTCATCCGGCAGCACCCGTTCAGAGGCCTTGCGCAGGGCGTACTTGGTGTCGTACTTGTTGACCAGGTACTTGCTTGGAATGGAGTTGGCCAGTTCGGCAATCTTCACGTCCAGGTAAGGAACCCGGAGTTCCAGGGAGTGGGCCATGGAGATCTTGTCCGCCTTCTGCTCGATGTCGTTGAGCATGAAGTGGTGCAGGTCGATGTACTGCATCTGCTTGATGTTGTCCAGGCCCTTGACCTTCTTGAAGTCTTCCTGGTAGTTGCCGTTGACCGTCAGCTTGTTCCGGTAGCTCGGCTGCAGGACGGCATTGGCGTCCTTGGAAGTGAAGATGGTCGGATAGTCCATGTCATAGATGACGGACTGGCCCACGTAGAATTCGCTCGGTTCAGCCAGGTTGGTGTACAGGTGCACCTTGCCCGGGAAGTTCGGCATCTTCTTGATCTTGTGGGCCAGTTTGACCCGCTTGCCCTTTGGCAATTTCTTCAGCTTGTCGGTAAAGACCTTGATGACATTGTTGTGGGTGTGCATCCCGTAGTTGACGTAGCCGGCAAAAAGCTCGTCGGCCCCTTCGCCGGACAGGGCAACGGTCACGTGCTTTCTGGCCAGCTTGCACAGGTACCACAAAGGAATGATCGACGGGTTGGCGTCAGGCTCGTCCATGTGGTACTGCATTTCCGGGAAGTCCCGCATGGCTTCTTCTGAGTGCACCTTGTCGGCGTAGAAGTGCCAGCCGTTGATGTCGGACAGGGCCTTGGCCTTGGAAGCCTCATCGTAGGTATTGTCGTCAAAACCGATGGAGAAGACTTCGTCCGGGTCCAAAAGCGCCGTCAGGAAGCTGGAGTCGACCCCTTCGCTGAGGAAGGCCCCGACCTTGACGTCGGCGTTGCGGTAAAGGTCAACCGTTTCCTTCAGGTCTTCGTTGATCTTCTTGACCGTTTCTTCAAAGGACAGGTTGTTGTCCTTGTATTCGGCATCCCAGTACTGGTGGGTCTTCATCTGCCCGTCCTTGTATTCGAACCAGTGGCCTGGCTGGAAGCGGTAGACGCCCTTGAAGAAGGTTTCCTTCAAGTCGTTGTACTGGTTCATGAGGTAAGGCTTGACGGCTTCGGTATTCAGTTCCTTTTTAAAATGAGGGAAGGCCAAAAAGCTCTTCAGTTCTGAACCGACCAAGAGGTGGCCGTCAACGTCCTGGTAGTACATCGGCTTGATGCCGAAGAAGTCCCGGGCCCCGTACATGGTCTGGTTGTTGCCGTCCCAAATGACGAAGGCAAACATCCCCCGGATCCGCTTGAGGATGCCTTCCATGCCCCATTCCTCGTAGCCGTGCAGGATGACTTCCGTGTCGGCCTTGGTGGTGAAGGTGTGGCCGGCCTTGATCAGTTCTTCTCTTAAAGGCTTAAAGTTATAGATTTCCCCGTTAAAAATGATCGCCCGGCTGCGGTCTTCGTTGTAGATCGGCTGGCTCCCGCCCCGCAGGTCGATGATCGACAGTCTTCTGAAGCCCAGGGCCACCTTGTCGTTGGTGTACATCCCGTCACTGCTTGGCCCCCGGTGCTCAATGGTGGCCATCATCTTCCCAATGGCCGCCTGCTTGTCATTAATTTCTGGATCGTAAAAGGCGACAATTCCGCACATATTTTCTCTTCCTTAATTCTAGTTAGTTTCTATAAAGTCAACTTCTTATTATAAAACAAGGGCTCTATTGTTCAAAGAGTCCTTGCTAATCTTTACTTAAATGAAAAAAATTCTCCGTCTGGTGGCTGCTCCATAGCCAAAGACCTTGATCCGGCGCCGGAAAAGGTCCACGTTGACGATGTAGCCGGCAAACTCGTTCTGGTGATCCATCTTCCGGTTTAAGTTCTTGTTGTACTTGGTCGTCAGCTGGTGGTTGGGCCCCATCAAGGCTGAACAGTTGAACAGGACGTACTGGATGCCGTTGATCCGGTACTGGTCTTCAACATGCCGGTGGCCGCAGAAGTAGGCAATGATCCGTGCGTTCTTGACCTTGGTGAAGTCGAAGTCGTTGCTTAAGCGGAATTCCGCCGGCACGTCCTTGCTGGAGTGCATCCGGCCCTTTTCCTTCTGGTTGAAGGCCACCAGCAGCTCGTGCAAAGAGCGGCCATTGTACTTGAGGGCATTGCCGCCCTTGCGGTTGATCGGGTTGGCGTGGCTGAGCAGGATGACCTGCTTGTCGCTGGACTGCTGCAGGATCTCGATCAGTTCTTCCACCTGGTCTTCTCTGACCCCCAGGGTCAGCTTGACGTCGTACTTTTTCTGTCCTTTTTCATCCAAAATGTAGGGAATGTCAGACGTATTGAGGCTGATGACCCGCACGTGCCCCTGGTCGAACCAGGCCACCCCGTGCTGGCGGGAAACGTAGTGCAATTCGCTTTGCCGGTACATCTCCGGCCACATGATCTTCTCAAACTCTCTTTCCGGGAAGCTGGCCTTCAAGTCATGGTGCTCATCGAACTTGTCGTTTTCGTCATGATTACCCTTGACCATGAGGTACGGCACCTTGCTGGACTTGAAGGAGTCCCGCAGCTTCATCAATTCGCTTTCGCTGATGAGGCCGGCGTCAGAGCCATCGATCCAGTCGCCCAGGTGGCACTTGAGATCCAGGATGTCCAGCTGGTCCAGGTAGGAAAACTCCCGGACATGCATCAAGCCGTTCCAGCCATAAAAGTCCAGGCTGTCAACGTTTTTAAAGTGGGTGTCGGTGATGACTCCGATGTTGACGGAATCCTCGCCTTCCCGGATCTCCTTTTTCACGTCGCTGACAAAGCGGGCCAAATAGTCCTCCACGACATAGCGCCGGCCCGTTTCCTTGCTGCGGAAAGCCTTGAAGCGGTTCAGTTCCGGCACGAATTTCCGGTCGTATTCAGGTGCCAGGCTGTCCGTGTTTTCCGGACTGAGGGCCTGGTGCAGGATCCCCTGCTCGTCCTGGTAGACCGTCAAAGTGAACGGCCGCCCGTCAGGCGTCGCGTCCCGAGCATCGACATGGTACTCCCCTACCGTCAGATACTTCTGCATCGGATCCAAGAGCTCGCCGCCGTTCTTTTGCACGGCGTGCAGCTTGGAAGCCCCGACTGCCTTGTCAATAATTCCCTTAGTATATTTAAACAGGTCCATTTCTATCCTTCAAAAAAGCCTAAAATCACAAAAAGCCGGGCCTCCCCCGGCTCTGCATTATAGATTTTCTGCTAAAGCGTGTGCTGCCAAGCCCAAAGAAAGCACGGCATCCTTGGACAAAACATTGCGCAAATCAGCACCGGCGATGGCATCAACCGCCCCGATCACCTTCAGCCCGTATACCAAAACGTGCATGTCGGTTCTCGGAACGTAGTTGCCTTCAACATAAACATTTTCGTGGTTATAGGTCAGATTGATCTCGTCCTTGTCAACGAAGCCATCGACGTGGTTGGTCAAAATGCGGTCGTGCAGGTCGGCCAGCTTGCCGGTCAAATTCGTCAGCGCCAGGTAGTGGTCGCTTTCGGTTTCGTAGTATTCGTCTTCGGTCCGGTCAAAGTAATTGCTGATCGGATCATTTAAGACGCCCAAATCATCAATTGCCTGGTAAACTCGGCCCGTATCCAACTTTGCTTCACCGTTAAGAATCTTGTCTTGAGCTTCAGCCAGCTCGTCGGCCAGCTTCATGGTTGCTAATTTTTCCATGTTGTCCTCCTTGCAATCTTATCCTAATTATAGCAAAAACTTGCTCTCTAATAGCTTTTTTTACTTGCGCAAAGCGAGTTTTTTGTCAAAAAAGCTGGCGGCAAGGAAAATGAATTGCAGATTAAAGTACAACTGGTATTTTTTAATTTATTTGCTATAATTAGTAATATCACTTAGGTCATCAGTTTAACTGGATCTATCTGGACTAAGTCATATTTGTGTGTTTTATAAAAAGAAAAAGAAGGCAAAAAAATGAAGAGCAAGAAACTTTTAGCCAGCTCAGCCGTAATCCTGGCCAGCGCGGCCGCTTTAGCCGCCTGCGGGTCAAGCAGTTCCCAGTCATCTGCCAAGAAGCAGACCCTTACTTGGATGAACACCGCGGAAATGGCCACTTTGGACGCGTCCAAGGCAACCGACCAAGCCTCCGCTGAACAGATCAACAACGTTGAAGAAGGGCTCTATCTGCTCGGCAAGAATGCCAAGGTGCAAAATGCCCTGGCCGTCTCCACCAAGAACAGCGCTGACGGCAAGACCTGGACCTTTACTTTGAGGAAGAACGCCAAGTGGTCCAACGGGGATCCGGTTACGGCCCAGGACTTCGTCTATTCCTGGCGCAGAACCATCGACCCGAAGACCGCGTCTGAATATGCCTATCTGTTCTCCGGCATCAAGAACGCTGACGCGATCGTCGCCGGCAAGAAGAAGCCTTCTGCCTTGGGGATCAAAGCTGACGGCAAGTACAAGCTGACGGTCACTCTGGAAAAGCGGATCCCTTACTTCAAGCTGCTGATGGCCTTCCCGCTCTTCTTCCCGCAAAACCAGAAGTTCATTGAAAAGATGGGGTCCAAGTACGCGACCGCGTCCAAGTACATGATCTACAATGGCCCATACAAGCAGGTCGGCTGGACCGGGTCCAACCTGAGCTGGAAATTGGTCAAGAACGACAAATACTGGGACAAGAAGAGTGTCAAGCTCGACACGATCAAGTTCTCCGTACAGAAGACTCCTTCAACCGACTACAACCTCTACCAAAGCGGCAAGCTTGACGCGGCCTACCTGGATGCCCAAGCCACCAAGTCTTTGAAGGGCAAGACCGGCTACACCCAGCGGAAGATGTCCACGACCCAGTACCTGGCCTACAACATCAAGAAACACCCGGAATTCAAGAACAAGAATCTCCGCCTGGCTATTTCCATGGCCATCAACCGCAAGGAACTTGCTTCAACTCTGGGCGGGGCCGCTACTCCAGCAACGACTTTTGACCCAGAAGGCATGACCACGGTTGACGGCAAGGACTACACTGACACGGTCAAGAACGCGGCTACCAAAAAGGCAACGACCTACAACGTCACTGAAGCCAAGAAGCTCTACAAGCAGGCTTTGAAGGAAATCGGCAAGAAGAAGATCTCCTTCACTCTCCTTGGCGATGACGACGACACTTCCAAGAAGGCAGCGGAATTCGTCCAAAGCCAGCTGGAAGACAACTTGGGCATCGACGTTCAAGTTCAGAGCATCCCGAAGAAGACCCGGTTGACCAGAATGCTGAGCGGCAACTTTGACGTCGTTTCAACCGGCTGGAACGCCGACTTCGCTGACCCAATCTCCTTCCTTGACCTGCAAACTACCGGTGCTTCCTACAACTACGGCAACTGGTCCAACAAGACTTACGACAAGTACGTGGCAGCATCTAAGACGACCGGTTCAACCAGCGACCGCTTCAATGACCTGGCCAAGGCTGAACAGATCTTGCTTGAAGAACAAGGGGTTACCCCACTCTACCACCCAATCGAAGCCTGGATGGTCAAGCCTAGCGTCAAGGGCGTGATCTACAACGGCGCCGGAGCAAACTACAGCTTCAAGTACGCTTACTTAAAGTAATAAGCAGCAATAGCAGTAAACAAACAATAGACAACAGACTAGAAACAAAGAAAAGAGGCTCGCGGCTTACGCGAGTCTCTTTCTTTTGCCTAAGGAAGGCAACAATAGTAAGAAGCAAGTAATGATGATTGTCACTGTTAAAGTAATAACGCCATGATTAAAGTCGATGGCTTGATTGTTTACCTGCTGGGCCAAGCTGTTTGAGCTGACGCTCAAGCAGTTAAGATAAGTGCTTGGCAGCCATTGGGCGACTTTGGTCACCGGCACAATAACATATACACACAGGTTCAAACCGACCGTCAACAAGAGCACAATCAGTAAAGTAGGGAACTTGTCGCGGATGATTTTGGCAATAAGTTCCGTCAAGCTGGCCAGCTGAAGGAGCAACAAGAGTTGCAGGCAAAGAGCCGGAGCTAGGAGCCGCCAGCTGGCAATGTAAGCGGGATAGCTTTTTCCGCCATGCCAGTGGTAGACCAAGTATGGGTAATCCCAGCTGCCCAGGCCGTAGAAGAGGCTGGCCAGAATAAAGGCCAGAAGGTTGATCAGTAAAAACACGCCCAGCAAGGTCAAGAAGTTGGCGGCAATTTTTTCACCCAGATCGGCCAAGCGGCTGCCTGGCAAAAGGCTGGTCAAATCGTATCTCTGCCGGTAAGAGTCAGTCGCCAGCTGAGACAAGATGAAGACGCCCATCAAGGCAAAAATGATTGGCAAGTAGATTTCGTTCAAGTTAAACAGGAACTGAATGCCTTTTGAAGGCTGGTCAGTCTGGTAAGGCTGGGGATGCTTCTTTAAATAGGAAAACAAGAGAATTTCCCGATTTAATGAAGCAATCAGCTCTGGATCAGATTTGTCCTCAGACTGGGCTAACCGCTTAAATTTCTGTATGTCAGCAATTTTGTGTTTATAAGCTTGCTGCCACTTTTTTTCTTTAAGCAGGCGCAATAATTCCTGGTTCTTGCGAATCTCTCCCTTGTTTTCAGCAATACTTTCCTTTGTCAGCTTATAAGCGTCACCTGACTTGGAATACTTGCTTAAATCTTTCTGCATTTTGTGGACAGCATCCTCTTCTTGAGCTAGATTCTCTGCTGTCTGCACCTCCAAAGTCAATGTCCGTGAATTTCTGGCATTCAGATACAAAACGCCAAAAGACAGGGCCAGAGCCAAAGCCATGCAGATTAGGGTCAAGTTGCTTTTAACCGCTTTCTGCAGTCTAAAAATCATGTACGACATCAGACTCAACTTCTTTCAAACTTCCATTCATTAGCTGCAGGCGCTGACTTTGAAAAGCACGAACCTCACTTGCATAGTGGGAGGTCAACAGAATCGTCTTTCCCTGTCCAGCTTCTTGGGCTAAGCGCTGGTAGAGTTGCTGGCGGCTGCCTTCATCCAAACCATTGGATATTTCATCCATCAGCAGGTATTTGGCCCCGCTGGTAAAATACATCGCAATCAGCAGCTTTTGCTTCATCCCGAGCGAATATTTCTTAATCGGCAGTTTTGCAAAAGCACTCACGCCCATAAAATCCAGTTCTTTTGCTAAATCAACGTTAGAATGCCACTTCTTCTGTACCAGTTTTAAATAGTCCAGGGCATTCAAGCTAGGATTCAGCCAGTCATTGCTTTCAAAAAAGAAGACCTGGTCGCGGACTTGCTCGTAAGGCCGCCCATCAAATTCAATCTGCCCCTGAAAAGGAATCAGATTTGTCATCGCTCTCAGCAAACTAGTTTTCCCAGCCCCATTTTCAGCCGTGATCTGATAGAAGGCTCCATCAGCAAAGCTGTAGTTGCAGTTAGTCAAGATCGGCTGCCTAGTTTGCAGAGTCACATTCTGCAGCTTCAACATTTTGTTTCCCTCCAAAAAGACAATGTGAATATTGCCTTTTTAATTAATAGCCACCTTGATAGAAATTAGTGTGCAGGTAACGAATGTAGTTCCAACTACCACCAATTTGTTGGTTTTGATAACCGGTTTGCCGCGACCAGCTAGGAATCTTCACATACTTATAATGCGTAAAGTTTGACTCATTACCAGTATATTTATTTCTATCAAAATGATATGACTTTACCGCGCTACGAGTTGCAGCTTCGGCAGGCATATATGCATTGCCTACACCTAAACCTACAGTTGCAAGCATGGTAACGGATAATAATAAAATTAACATTTTTTTCATTTTAGTTACCTCTCAAAACATACAACTATAATTATAGTCATCAGCTCCTAAATGTCAATTAATTATGCAAAGGATCAATATGGTACAAATTGTTTGTTTTAAAAAATATGCTTCCTATTTTGACAGTAAAAAAGCCGTGGCAACCGCCACAGCTTTTCAAAGAGTTATTATTCAGTTTATTTTTAGACCAGCTTCTTCCGGATAGCACCAGAGATCCAGTCGATGACCACAACCATAACGATGATCCCCAAAAGGATGATCCCGACCCGGCTCCATTGCCGGTAGTTCAAGGCGATGATCAAAGGATAGCCGATACCACCGGCCCCAACCAAACCCAAAACGGATGCGGACCGGACGGACACGTCAAAACGGTAAAGGGTGTTGGAAACGATGGCTGGCATCAAGTCAGGCAGGGTTGCAAAAACAGCAACGTTGAACTTGGACCCGCCGACCGCCGTAATCGCTTCAGCTGGACCGTCGTCCAAGCTTTCAATCGCTTCTGAAAACAGCATGGCCAGCATCCCGACTGAGTGCAGACCCAAGGCCAGGGCACCAGCTGGAGCGCCCGGACCAACGGCCTTAATGAACATCAAGGCCAGAACGATTTCCGGGAAGGATCTGATGAAAGTCAAAACGATCTTCCCGCTTTCAGATACCCAGAACTTCTTGTGCCGGGTGTTGGCAGCCCAGAAAGCAAAAGGAACTGAAATGATAGCAGAGATGAAAGTACCCAGGAAGGCAATACACAAGGTCTGCCACAATTGGGAAACCAGGTCTTCCCCGCTGCCGTTATAAACATATGACCAGTCCGGGTGAAAAAGACCGTTGAAGATCGCCCCGGTAATCTGGCCGGCAGTTGGCTTGATCCCGCCGAAGTCGATACCCGTGCAGGACCAGATGATGATGGCGATGGAAATGATCCAGCCGCCCCACTTCATGGCTCTAGCCTTGGCCGTCACTGGTTTTGGTGGTAATTTCTTCATTGTCGTATCCATTAGCGCATCAAAGCCTCCCTTGCTTTAGTTGAAACAAAGTCGATGACCAAAACAACCAGGAAGACAACCAGGATGATCATCCCCGTTTGGTTGTAGCTGAACATGTCCAAAGTGTTCTTCAGCTGCAGCCCGATACCACCGGCACCGATGTAACCAAGGATCGTGGAAGCCCGGACGTTGATTTCAAAAGCGTACAGGGCGTAGCTGACAAAGTATGGCAGAATCTGCGGCATAACGGCAAACATGATGTTGTTCATCCCGTTGCCCCCAACTGCCTTGATGGCTTCACTTGGACCTGGATCAATCGTTTCGATGGCTTCGTAGAAGAGCTTGACCACCACCCCAAAGGTGAAGACAGTCAAGGCCAGGATACCGGCAACCGGGCCGATACCAACGATGGCAACGAAGATTGACCCCAAGAGTAGGTCGGGAATCGTTCTGATGATGTTCATGATGAAACGCAGAACGCCGGTAATTACCCGGTTGTGGACGATGTTTCTGGCAATCAAGAGTGAGTAGACAAAGGCCAAAAGAGAGCCGATAACCGTACTGATGATGGCCATCTTGATCGTTTCCACCAGGTAAGGAATGGCAGTGCCGGCGTATGACCAGTCCGGCTGGGCCATCTGCACGAAGATTTCCGCGAACTGGTCAAAGTTGGCGAAAAATTCCGGCAGACTGGTCTGCGTGTTGTTAACAGACAAAACCAGACCCAGGATCATCAGGATGACCCAGACCCAGTTCCACATCTTAAACTTCTTTTTTGGAAGTTTTAACATGTCGCGGTCAGTTGCTGACATTGTTAGTCTTCCTCCTTACCCTTGCCGCCATTGTAGATGTTGTCGAAGACGCTTTGCGGCGTGTCTTCCATCTTGCCGTCATATACGATTTCCCCGGCCCGGACACCGATGACCCGGTGGCCGAATTCTTGAGCCAGTTCAATTGAGTGCAGGTTGGCCACGACCGTCATGTCGTACTTTTCGTTCAGCATCTTCAAGTCTTCCATAACCTGCCGGGAAGTCTTCGGGTCCAAAGAAGCAGTTGGTTCGTCAGCCAAAATGATTTCCGGTCTCTGGGTCAGAACCCGGGCAATCGCTACCCGCTGCTGCTGGCCACCGGACAGTTCGTCAGCCCGCGCGTAGACCTTTTCAACCATGTCGACGCTTTGCAAAGCTTCATAAGCTCTTTGCTTGTCTTCGTCAGTGAACAGGTTGAAAGTAGTCTTCCAAGTTGGGTAGTAAGCCAGGCGGCCGGCCAAAACGTTTCTCAAAACGCTGGACCGCTTGACCAGGTTGAAGCTTTGGAAGATCATCCCAATCTTGCGCCGCATAAGGCGCAGGTTCTTGCCCTTGGCCTTGGTGATTGATTCGCCGTCAATCAGGATGTCGCCTTCAGAAATGTCGTGCAGGCGGTTGATTGACCGCAGCAGAGTCGACTTGCCGGCCCCGGAAAGACCAACGATTACCACGAACTCACCCTTGTTGATTTTCAGGTTGATGTTCTTCAAGCCAACGGTACCATTGTCATAGACCTTGGTAACGTTCTTCATTTCGATCATCGGCTTGTCTGCCATGAATAATAACTCCTTAAATAAATTGCTTTTTCATTGAAAATCGTGTCCTACGTCAAGGCGGGGCACGATTTCACTATTGATATTCAGTTGATAATCTTTGTGATATCAATGACTACTTGGTAGCAGCCATCTTGTCGTACTTGCGGACAATGTCGAAGTTTGAGTCCTTGGCAGGAGTGTAGCCTTCATGGCTGTAGATGCTTTCAATGATCTTCAAACTCTTCTTGTCCTTGCGCAGAGATTCAAAGGCCTTGGTCAGCTTCTTGCGGAAGGAGCTGCTCATGTCTGAACGAACTGAAATAGTGTCGTTAGGGATACCCTTGGTGAAGTAGATCGGAACGACCTTCTTCATGATGTTTGGCTGGTCGGCCAAAACAGTGTTGCGGGCGTCTTCAAAAGTGAAGGCTGCGTCAACGTCCCCGTTAAGAACGTCAAGCACGGCTTGGTCGTGGCCAGTTACAGTTACCAGGTTGGCGTTGCCCTTCTTGGTCAGGTCCAGGCCCTTTTCCTTCAATTCGGCGATCGGGAAGATGTAGCCGGCTGAAGAAGTAGCGTTCTGAACGGCGATCTTCTTGCCCTTCAAGTCCTTCCAGCTCTTGATCTTTGAACCCTTCTTAACCAGGATTTCTGCCCGGTAGAACTTAACCAGCTTCTTGGTTGCCTTGCCGCCTGGCTGCTTTACCCCGTAACGGAGAGCTTGCAGCAGAACGTCAGCAGCCTTTTGCTTGTGGGCCAGAACGTAACCGTCCGGCGGCAGGAAGCCGACGTCAACCTTCTTTGACTTCATGGCTTCAACAACCGTGTTGTAGTCGGTTGACATTGAGATCTTAACCGGAACGCCAAGCTTCTTGGAAAGGATCTTTTCAAGCGGCTTTGCCTTGGCTTCCAAGGTAGAAGCAGCTTGACTAGGAACGAATTGGATCGTCAAAGGGTGTGACTTTGATGGAGTGTAGCCCTTTGATGAAGAAGATGACTTGCTTGAAGAGCAAGCGGTTGCCAGCACGGCAGCGGCAACAGTTAAAGCACCAAACAATGCTTTCTTGAACTTTTTCATTATTTCCCCCTGAAAAATGGTTAATGAAAGCTAAACAATACAACAGCAGCATAAGGGATGAGCCCAAAGGCTGGCCAGAGAAAAGTCCACACAAAAGCTTCCTCTGCAGGCCGGCCCTTACGTTCATGCATCTCATCGGAACGTCAGCAAGGTGAATCTCGCTTCTGCGTTCTGGAACAATTCTACCAGAAATATTCGGGTTTTAGCAAGCCTTTTTCCGATATTTTACGCGCACTAATTGATCTGGTCCAATTGTGCCAGCAAAAAGTTAATGAAATAGCGAAAAATTGCACAAATCCCTTACACTCATCGGCAAAATCCGAACAAAAGTAAAATTCAAGTTAAATAAACAAGAAATAAAAGAACGTTTGGAAATTGTTCCAAACGTTCTATTTTTACGCTATACTTTTATCAGCCGGCTTACTTGGCAGGCATGTTGTTGACGTCGGTTCTGACGATCAAGACATCGGCCATGGCGTGCTGGTTGACGTATTCGGTAACTGACCCCATCAGCATCCGCTCAACGGCGTTCAAACCAGTGGCGCCCATCACGATCAGGTTGTTGCCGTGGTCCTTGACGAAGTCGTAAGAGATGATTCTCTTCGGGCTGCCGTAACGGATGTGGTAGTCAAGGTCGTCAAAGGCCAGGTTGTCGTGGGCCCATTGCTTGAGGCTCTTGAGGTATTCCTCTGAGTCTTGGGTCATTTGGTAGATCGTGTCGCCTGAGATCAAGGTATCCTGAATTTCGCCCATGAACTGCCGGGTGTCGATCACGTTCAAAACATCAACGTGGTAGCCGTTGTTGGCGGCAATCTTCACAGCCTTGTCAAAAGCACGTTCAGCGGATTCTGATCCATCGACAGGTACCAAAATTTTGATTTTTTCTTCAGTCATAGTGCTCATCTCCCGTACTATCTACGTATTTCGCTTATCTATATTTTAACATAAGTCACGGTTTAGTAATGCGCTTTCGCAAAATTGTTACATCTTAAACTTGTTAGGGAGCAATTTTTAAGCGGAATGAAAAAATCAGCCAATAGAAAGCATAAAAAGACAGACATGGACATTTAAATAAGAAAGGATTCGAAAAATGACTTCATTAAAGCAGCAATTGCTGGCCGTTAAAGGCGGCCGGAACTTCCGCGAACTGGGCGGCTACCAGACCCTTTCCGGCAAAAAGATCAAGATGCACAAATTGATCCGGAGCGGGCACTTGGCCGACCTGCTCAAGGAAGACCAAGAGTACCTGCGCCGCTATGGGCTCAAGTACGACATCGACCTCAGAACCAGTTTTGAAAGAAATAAGCAGCCGGACCGGAAGATCGCGGGCGTTGAATACTTCGCCGACCCGGTTTTCGACGAAGACTTGACCAACTCCACCATGAGCATTTCCGACATGGCAAGAGAAAGCAAAGATCCAGGCTGGGGCTACCAGCGGATGCTCTGGGCCTACAAGAACATGGCGACCGGGAAGAACGCCAACAAGGCCTACCAGCACCTGTTTGAAGTTCTGCTGGCCAATGAAAAAGACGGCGAGAGCGTCCTTTTCCACTGCACGGCCGGCAAAGACCGGACTGGTTTCGGGGCAATCTTGATCTTGACGGCCTTGGGCGTGCCGATGAAAACCATTGAAAAGGACTACCTCTTTACCAATGAGGCAATCAAGGACTTCGTCAGCCAGCTTTTGGCCAAAGAAAAGGCCGCCGGAGCCGATGACAGCCTCCTGGCGACCTTCCGCGATTTGCAGACCGTGCAGCCGGCCTACTTCAAGTACCTGCTGGACGTCATCAACCGGGACTACGGCAGTATCAATGCCTACCTTCACCAGCAGATTGGCCTCTCCAATGCTGACTTATTGGATTTACGGACCATATACTTGGAAAAATAAGCCAATAAAATTAAAATCCCGCTTCCCGCAGGGCCGAGTACAAGCCAGCCGGGTCAGTCCGGGCAAAAATCCGGCTGAGGGCTTCTGGGTCTGCCTGGCTTAAAAAGGTCATGGTTCTGGCCAAAAGTTCAGCCTGGCCGTCCGCCTTTTGGTCCAGCAGCATGAAACAAAAGCCAACTGGCAATTCCCGGCTGGGATCAACCATGCTCTTGAAGCTGACCGGAGTCAGCAGCTTAATAGGCACGACCCGCTGCTCTTTGACGAAGCAGCCTTCCGTATGCGGAAAAGCCAGGTTGGGGAGACCTGGCCCCAGATTGCAGCTGGCCAGGCCGGTCGGGTAGTCATCTTCTCTGTCCACCACCTGGTCTAAAAAGCCGGCCGCTACCAGCCCCTGCTCCAGCAGCTTTTTGTAGACTTGGGCAAACATGTCGGCCCGGTCTTCGGCCCGCAAAACAAAGCAGCTTTCTGCTTTTAAGAGTTCTTCAGTCACTTTTTTCCACCCCTTTTTTCAAAAATACAACTACCCTTATTATAAGCTATCTAGCGCTGGCCAACTTGGCCGGCGCTTAATTTTTGACTAGTCAGCCGGGGCGGAAAATGGTAAAGTTATTCTAGTAAAAGCAACACAATATCTCGCAACGGACATGAAAGGAAATACAAGATATGCCAAAAAAGACGATCTACTTCGGTGCCGGCTGGTTCACTGACCGCCAAAACAAGGCCTACAAGGAAGCCATGGAAGCCCTCAAGGAAAACCCAACGATTGACCTGGAAAACAGCTACGTTCCCCTGGACAACCAATACAAGGGCATCCGGGTTGACGAACACCCGGAATACCTGCACGACAAGGTTTGGGCTACGGCCACCTACAACAACGACTTGAACGGGATCAAGACCAACGACGTCATGCTGGGCGTCTACATCCCTGACGAAGAAGACGTCGGCCTGGGCATGGAACTGGGCTATGCCTTGAGCCAAGGCAAGTACGTCCTTTTGGTCATCCCGGATGAAGACTACGGCAAGCCGATCAACCTCATGAGCTGGGGCGTCAGCGACAACGTGATCAAGATGAGCCAGCTGAAGGACTTCAACTTTAACAAGCTGCGCTTTGACTTCTACGAAGGTGCCGTATACTAAAAAGACCTACATCTAACAAAAAGCCTGCCTTCCGCAATCTTGGAAGACAGGCTTTTTTTCTCTTTATACTTATTATTCTTCCCAGCGAAGTTCCCCATTCAAGTAGGTCTTCGCCAGGGACATGTCATCCTTCAAAATCAAGAAGTCAGCAGGCAGGCCCGGACGAATTGCCCCGCACTTGTCCAGCAGGCCTTGGCTGCGGGCCGGGTTATAGCTAGCCATCAAAACAGCCTCTTCCTTGCCAGCCAGCCCCCAGTCAACCAGGTTCTTCACCCCGTCCTTCAGCTGCAAGACGCTGCCGGCCAGGTTGTCGCCCTCCTTCAGGCGGGCCATCCCGTCCTTGACATATACTGGCAATTCCCCCAGCATGTAGTCGCCATCCGGCATCATCCCGGCTTCCATGCAGTCGGTGATCAAAACGATATGGTCCTTGCCTTTAGCCGCCAGCAAGGCCTTGATGGCGCTAGGCGTGACGT
>NZ_BOCG01000490.1 GCF_016587775.1 Lactobacillus nasalidis
ACGGCCACTCTGGCCGGGCTGGTCACCATGCCGGCCGGCATCATCGGGGCAGCCATGAGCGTGGTCGGCGGGCGCCTCTATGACGCCAAGGGGGCCAGACTGCCGATGATCACCGGCGTCAGCTTGATGGCCGTTGAACTGATTTCTTTTGCCTGCTTGTCTCAGCACATGTCCAACCTGGTGATCTGCCTGGTCTACATCATCTACATGACCGGGATGGGCATGACTGTCGGCTCAATCATGACCAACGGCCTGGCCAGCTTGAAGCCTAGCCAATCAGCTCAGGGCAATGCCTTCTTGAACACCATCCAGCAGTTTGCCGGGGCTATCGGGACTTCCCTGACTTCCGCAATCGTGGCCTTCAGCCAGTCCCAGTATGGGTCAAAAGGGGCCTACCCGACAGCTATCGGGACCCAGCACGCCTTTATTTTCCTGGCCGTTTTGGCGGTCTGCCTGTGGCTGATGTTTTACAAGAACGTCAAGACCGAAGGCGAATCGAAATAATTAAAGATCTGTCAAAAACTGTTAGAATAACTAGTAGGTATTCTGACAGTTTTTATATTTTGAAGGAAGGACAATGAGCAAGAAGAAGTTACTTTTAATTGATGGCAATTCCGTGGCCTTTAGGGCCTTTTTCGCCATGTACCAGCAACTGGACAAGTTTAAAAATCCAGAAGGCCTGCACACCAATGCGATCTATGCCTTTAAAAACATGCTGGACGTCGTCATGAAGCAAGAAGAGCCGACCCACATCTTAGTGGCCTTTGACGCCGGCAAGACCACCTTCAGAACGGCCATGTACCAGGAATACAAGGGCGGCCGGGACAAGACCCCGGCTGAACTTTCCGAGCAATTGCCTTACCTGCGCGAGATGCTCAAGGACATGGGAATCAAGAGCTATGAACTGGCCAACTACGAAGCCGACGACATCATCGGCACCATGGCCAAAGAAGGGGCGGAGGCCGGCTATGAAGTTGCCGTCGTTTCCGGGGACAAGGACTTGACCCAGCTGGCTAGTGACCATGTCACCGTCTACGTGACCAAATCCGGGGTGACCAAGCTTGAAGCTTTTACCCCCGAACACATGAAAGAAGTCAACGGCGTGACGCCGACTGAATTCATCGACATGAAGGCCTTGATGGGGGACCCGTCCGACAACTACCCGGGCGTGGCCAAGGTCGGTCCGAAGACTGCCTCGAAATTGATCCAGGAATACGGTAGCGTGGAAGAGCTCTACGAGCACGTTGATGAAATGAAGAAGTCCAAGCTCAAGGAAAACCTGATCGCCGGCAAGGACAACGCTCTTTTGGGCAAGAAGCTGGCCACGATCAAGTGCGACAGTCCGGTGGAACTCAGCCTGGATGACTTGAAGTACGACGGCAGCAACGTCGACGACCTGCGCCGCTTTTATGAAAAGATGAACTTCCGCCGCTTTTTAGCCGACTTGGCCCAGAAAGGGGAGCTGACTGAAAACAAGACGGAGGTTAAAAAGCAAGACTACACCGTTTTGAGCCTTGATAATTTGGACCAGCTGCCAAAAGCCGCTGAAGTGACCTTCTACCTGGGCATGTTTGGCGACAACTACCATCTGGCCGACTTCACCGGTTTTGCCTTTAAAATCGGCGATGCAACTTTTGTCAGCCGGGACGTCTTCCTTTTGCAGGAAAGTCCGCTGAAGGAAATGCTGGAAGACCCGGAAGTTCAAAAGAACGTGTTTGACCTCAAGCGGACCAGCTACGGGCTCTACCGGCTGGGAATCAAGGCCGAAGCCCTGTCGTTTGACCTGCTTTTGGCTTCTTACCTGATTGACAATGAAAAGAATTCCAACGACCTGGGCGAACTGGTCCAGGGCTATGACTACTATGATTTGAAGACTGACCTGGAAGTCTACGGCAAGGGCAAGAACGCCAAGATTCCTGAAGACGACGCGGTCTTTTTCAACCACCTGGCCGGCAAGACAAGCGCCATTGCGGCTTTGAAGCAGACCATGCTGGAGCAGCTGAAGGATCATGAACAAGACGACCTCTTTGACTCAATCGAGCTGCCAACCGCCAGAGTCCTGGCCAAGATGGAAATGAACGGGATCAAGGTTCAGCCTTCCCGTTTAAAGGAGCTGGAAAACGACTTCGCCGTCCGGCTCAAGGATCTGGAAGACAAGATCTACCGGGAGGCCGGCGAGGAATTCAACTTGAATTCGCCAAAGCAATTGGGGGTCATTTTGTTTGAAAAGCTGGGCCTGCCAGTCATCAAGAAGACCAAGACCGGCTACTCGACTTCAGTTGAAGTCTTAAACCAGCTCAAAGAAAAGAGCCCGGTCGTCAGCGACATCCTGGAATACCGGCAGATCTCCAAGATCCAGTCGACCTACGTCAAGGGCCTTTTGGACGTCATCGACGAGCAAGACGGCAGAATCCACACCCGTTACCTGCAGACTTTGACGGCTACGGGCCGCTTGTCTTCAGTTGACCCTAACCTGCAGAACATCCCGACCAGAACGGAAGAAGGCAAGCAGATCAGAAAGGCCTTTGTGCCATCAGACCCGGACGGCTACATCTACTCTTGCGACTACTCACAAATCGAGCTGCGGGTTTTGGCTCATGTTTCAGCTGACCCGAACATGCAGGAAGCCTTTAAGACCGGCTATGACATTCACGCCCACACTGCCATGCGGATCTTCCACCTGAACAGCGTGGACGAGGTGACGCCTTTGCAAAGACGGCGGGCCAAGGCCGTCAACTTCGGGATCGTCTACGGGATTTCCGACTACGGGCTCTCTAAGAACCTGGATATCAGCCGCAAGCAGGCCAAGGAATTCATCGAAGAATACTTTGACCAGTACCCGGGCATCCAGGCCTACATGGACCGAGCAGTCAAAGAAGCCAGAGAAAAGGGCTATGCCGAAACCATCATGCACCGGCGCCGCTACTTGCCAGACATCCATGCCAAGAACTTCAACGTCCGCTCCTTTGCTGAAAGAACGGCCATCAACTCGCCGATCCAGGGGTCAGCTGCCGACATCATGAAGATCGCCATGATCAACATGCAAAAGAAACTGGATGAGCTGGGCCTCAAGACCAAGATGGTGGTTCAAGTGCACGACGAACTGATTTTTGACGTGCCTAAAGAGGAACTGGAGACGGTCAAGCAGATCGTTCCGGCCGTCATGCAGTCGGCCGTTCAGCTGGACGTGCCGCTGGTAGCGGATGCTGGCTGGGGCCATGACTGGTATGAAGCAAAGTAGGAGGAGAGAAAATGCCTGAAATGCCGGAAGTTGAGACGGTCCGCCGGACCCTGCGGCCGCTGGTCGTGGGCAAGACGATCGACCATGTCGACGTTTGGTACGACAAGGTCATCGCCGGCGACCCGGAAACTTTTAAACAGACTTTGCGGGGCAAGACCTTTACGGCCGTTGACCGCTATGGAAAGTTCCTGCTCTTCCGCCTGGGGGACTTGACCCTGGTTTCCCACCTCAGAATGGAGGGCAAGTACCATCTGACGACCTGGGAAGCGCCAGTAGGCAAACATGAACACCTGCAGTTTGCCTTTACCGACGGGAGTGCCCTGCGCTACCAGGACGTGCGCAAATTCGGCCGCCTGCAGCTGGTGGAGACGGGGACTGAGTTTCAGCAGACTGGCTTAAAGCGCCTGGGCGCTGAGGCCGGCAGCCCGGACTTCAGCCTGGAGTATTTTGAAAAGGGCCTGAAGAAAAAGAGCAAGAAGATCAAGAACCTGCTTTTGGACCAGACGCTGGTGGCGGGCCTGGGCAACATCTATGCCGATGAGGTCCTTTGGCAAAGCAAGATCAATCCCTTGACGCCGGCTGATGAGCTCACCCCGGCCCAGGTCAAGCGCCTCTATGAGGCCATCAATAAGACGGTGGAAGAAGCCACCAGGTTGGGCGGCACGACCGTCCACAGCTTTTTGAACGCGGCGGGGGAAGCCGGCCACTACCAGGAGAAACTCCAGGTTTACGGCCATGCCGGCCAGGCTTGTCCGCGCTGCGGGGAAAAATTTGTCAAAATCAAGGTCAGCGGGCGGGGAACGACTTACTGCCCGTTTTGCCAGAAGGAAGAAAAATGACTTTTTATCTTGGATTGACCGGGGGGATCGCCACCGGCAAGTCGACGGCCAGCCGGCTTTTGCGGGAAATGGGCTGCCAGGTCATCGACAGCGACTTGATCGCCCACCAGCAGGCGGAAGTCGGCCAGGTCAGCTGGCAAAAGATTCTGAAGGAATTTGGAGCGGAATTTTTCAACAGTGATCACAGTTTAAACCGGCAAGCGCTGGGGAAGTACGTTTTTGCCAATCCGGAAGCTTTGGCGAAACTGTCAAAAATCACGCAGGGCGAGGTCCTAAAGGAAGTTCAAAAGCAGATGAAAGAAAGCACGGCCAAGGTCTGCGTCATCGACGTGCCCCTGCTTTTTGAGGCCGGCTGGCAGGAGTATTTTGATGCCATCTTGCTGATCGCCGCGCCTGAAGAAACGGAACTGGCCCGGTTGATGAAACGGGACTCTTTGAGCCGCCAGGAAGCTGAGCAGCGGATGCGGGCCCAGCTGCCTTTGGCGGAAAAACGCCTGTTGGCTAGCTATGTGCTTGAAAATACTGGTACAATAGAAGAACTAAGAGATAAGCTAAGCAGACTGCTGAAAACGATCGCGTGAAAGGAGTGGCATCATGCTTTGTCCAAATTGTCATCAAAACGCTTCCCGAGTAATTGACTCCCGGCCGACTGACGAAGGGCGGACCATCCGCCGGCGGCGGGAATGCGAAAACTGCGGCTACCGCTTTAC
>NZ_BOCG01000491.1 GCF_016587775.1 Lactobacillus nasalidis
CACGGCAGCTCGGTCATGTACTTGCCCATCACTTCCTGCATGAACTTGGACATTGGCTTGGCGTAGCGGCGGCTGACATTGTTGACGGCCCCTTCAAAAGGCTGCTTGGTGTCGTTGACGCCGAAGTCGCCTTCCAGGTGGAAGTTGATTTCCTTGTCCGACCCGTACAAAACGATCTCTCTTTGCCGCTTGGTCAGCTTTTTAAAAGGCTTGTCCATCGGAATCTTCAAAGCCGCGCAGGCCTGTTCCAGCATCCCCGTATAGTACTTGGAGCTGGCCCAGGGAGCTATCGCCCCTTCAGCCAAGCTCTTGTCCTGGTCCGGAATCACCAGGTCCGGGTCAACTGCCAGCTTCATCCCCAAGCCGTCACAGGCCGGGCAGGCCCCGAAAGGCGCGTTGAAGGAGAAGAGCCGGGGCTCCATTTCCCCGACCGTGAACCCGCAAAGCGGGCAGGCGTAGTATTCTGAGAAGCTGAGCTTCTCGCCGCCAATGACGTCGACATCCATGTAGCCTTCAGACAGGCGCAGGGCGGCTTCAGCCGAGTCAAACAGGCGCGAGCGGATTCCGTCCTTGATGACCAGGCGGTCGACCACGATGTCGATATTGTGGCGCTTGTTTTTCTCCAAGGCAAATTCTTCACTGGCATCGTGCATCTCACCGTCAACGATTACCCGGACGTAGCCGGCCCGGCGGATTCTTTCAAAAACTTCCTTGTGCTCGCCCCGCTTGCCGCGGATGACAGGAGACAGAAGCTGAATCTTGCTTCTGTCAGGCAAGTCCAGGATCCGGTCGATCATCTGGTCGACCGACTGGCGCTGAATCAAAGTGCCGTCATTAGGGCAATACGGGTGCCCCACCCGGGCCCAGAGCAGACGCAGGTAGTCGTTGATTTCGGTTACCGTGCCGACGGTTGAGCGGGGATTGTGCGAGGTCGTCTTCTGGTCAATGGAGATGGCCGGGTTGAGGCCGTCGATGGAATCAACGTCAGCCTTGTCCATCTGGCCCAGAAACTGCCGGGCGTAGCTGGAAAGGGATTCGACGTAGCGCCGGCGCCCTTCGGCATAAAGGGTGTCAAAAGCCAAGGAACTCTTGCCTGAGCCTGACAAGCCGGTGATAACGACCAGCTGGTCCTTAGGAATCGTCACGTCGATGTTTTTCAAGTTGTGCTCCCGCGCCCCGCGGATCACAATGTTTCTATTTGCCATTAAAGTTCATGCCTTTCTTCTTAATCGGTTTTCTGACCGAGCCTTCAAGTTCAATGATGGCATCGCGCAAATTGGCGGCACTTTCAAAGTCCAGCCGCTTGGCGGCATCCTGCATCTGTTCGCGCAGGTTGGCGATCATCTGCTGCTTCTGCTTGGCCGTCAACTCATCGAAGTTGAGGTCGGCAAAGCTCTGCTGGTTTTCAGCCGCGTCCTTGTCGTCCTTGACCACGGAGATCATGTCCCGGATCGGCTTGATGATGGTCTTAGGCACGATCCCGTGCTCTTCGTTAAACTTCATCTGGATGGCCCGCCGGCGGTTGGTTTCGTCGATCGCCAGCTTCATCGAGTCCGTGATCCGGTCAGCATACATGATGACCTCCCCGCTGGCGTTCCGCGCTGCCCGGCCCATGGTTTGGACCAGCGGCCGGTAGGCCCGCAGGAACCCTTCCTTGTCGGCGTCCAGTATGGCCACCAGGGAAACTTCCGGCACGTCGATCCCTTCCCTAAGCAGGTTGATCCCGATCAAAACGTCAAACTTGCCTAACCGCAGGTCCCGGATGATCTGCATTCTTTCCAGGGTCTTGATGTCCGAGTGCAGGTAGCGGACCTTGATGCCCAGGTCCTTTAAATAGTCCGTCAGGTCTTCCGCCATCTTTTTGGTCAAGGTGGTGACGAAGACCCGCTCATCTCGCTCGATCCGCAGGTTGATTTCGGCTACCAGGTCGTCAATCTGCCCTTCAATCGACCGGACCTCAATCTTCGGGTCCAGCAGCCCCGTCGGCCGGATGACTTGTTCCACGATCCGGCGGCAGCGGTTCAGTTCATAATCGCCCGGCGTCGCCGACACGTACAGAATCTGGTTGACGTGCTGCTCGAATTCTTCCAGCTTCAAAGGCCGGTTGTCCAAAGCCGATGGCAGGCGGAAGCCGTAGTCGATCAAGGTCTGCTTTCGGTTGCGGTCCCCGTTGTACATGGCCCGGATTTCCGGCATGGTGGCATGGGATTCGTCAATCAAAATCAGCGAGTCTTCCGGGAAGAAGTCCAGCAAGGTGTATGGCGGCTCGCCAGCCTTGCGGTTTTCCATCTGCCGGGAATAGTTTTCGATCCCGTTGGTGTAGCCGACCTCCCGCAGCATTTCCAGGTCGTAGGTCGTCCGCTGCTTGATTCTTTCGGCTTCCAGCAGCTTGCCTTCCTTTTCGAACTTTTTGACCTGGTCCTCCATCTCGGCCTTGATGCGGCCAATGGCCCCCTCAAGCTGGTCTTCATTGGTCATGAAGTGGGTTGCCGGGAACAAGGAGATGCTGTCTCTGACCCCGTGAATTTCCCCGGTCAAGGGGTCAACTTCAACGATGCGGTCGATTTCGTCGCCAAAAAATTCGATCCGGTAGGCCCGGTCGGAATATCCGGCCGGAAAGACTTCCACAATGTCACCGTGCACGCGGAAGCGGCCGCGCTGAAAGTCGATGTCGTTTCTGTCGTACTGGATGTTGACCAGGTCCCGCAAGAGCGTGTTTCTGTCGTATTCCTGGCCGGTATAGACGTTGAGAACGCTAGCGGCGTATTCTTTCGGGTCACCCAAGCCATAGATGCAGGAAACCGAGGCCACCACGATGACATCGTTGCGGGACATCAAGGCACTGGTGGCAGCGTGGCGCAGCTGGTCGATTTCGTCATTGATCGAGGCGTCTTTCTCGATATATGTGTCTGACTGCGGCACGTAGGCTTCCGGCTGGTAGTAGTCATAGTAGGAAACGAAGTACTCGACAGCGTTGTTTGGGAAAAATTCCTTGAATTCGTTGTAGAGCTGGCCGACCAGGGTCTTGTTGTGGGTGATGACCAGGGTCGGCTTGTTCAGCCTGGCAATCACATTGGCCATGGTATAGGTCTTCCCAGTCCCCGTCGCCCCTTTGAGGATCTGCTCCTTTTCCCCGGCCTGAAAGCCCTGGCAGAGCTGGTCGATCGCCTGCTGCTGGTCGCCAGCCGGGCTGTATGGCGAAACGAGCTCGAATTTGTTGTTGTCTTGCCGCTTGATCACGGTTCTACCCCCTTAAACTTGCAATAATCAGTCTTAATCTATTTTACTACCCGAACATAGATTCTAACAGTCTTTTGCTCAGAGAAAAAAATACCGGACGGTTGCCCGTCCGGTATTTAGTGAACTGTTATTTCAAAAAGCCCTTGGCCTGCAGGTAGTTGTAGGCTTCCTGCCCGGCCACGCTGCCTTCGCCAACGGCGGTCGTTACCTGCCGCAGGTCCTTCGGGCGCACGTCGCCGGCCGCGAAGATCCCTTCCTGCCGGGTGTGCATCAATTCGTCAGTCGGAATCCAGCCCTGTTCATCCAGGATGTCCAGGCCGGCCAGGGCCTGGGTCACCGGCAAGACGCCAACGTAGATGAAGACGCCCTTGGTGGCAAATTCCTTTTCCTCGCCGCTGATCTTGTCGTGGTAGCGGACCCCGCTGACCTTGCCGTCTTCGCCGACAATCTCGTCAGTCAAGGCGTTCCACACGAACTTGATCTTCGGGTGCTTGAAGGCCTTCTCCTGCAATTCAGGCTTGGCCCGGAGCTGGTCGCGGCGGTGCACCACGGTCACTGACTTGGCAGACTGGGCCAGGTAGAGGCCTTCCTGGATGGCAGAGTCGCCCCCGCCAATCACCGTCACGTCCTCATCCTTGAAGAAGGCTGCGTCGCAGACGGCGCAGTAAGAAACGCCATGGCCGGAATAAGTTTCCTCTCCCGGCACGTTCAAATGCTTGTGTTCTGAACCGGTAGCAATGATCACTGCCGGAGCCAGGTATTCCTCGCTGTCAGTAATCACCCGCTTGTAATCGCCTTCCAGCTTGACAGCCTGCACGTCGCCGTATTCATAGCTGGCGCCGGCATTCTGCACCGTCTGGTACATCTTTTCGCCCAATTCCGGGCCCTGCACTTCCACGAAGCCTGGGTAATTGTCGATGTCGGCGGTGTTGTTCATCTGTCCGCCGTAAATCCCCCGGTCCAGCAGCACGGTCTTCAAATTAGCCCGTGCAGCGTAAACCGCCGCCGTCATGCCGGCCGGACCCGCACCGATAATTACTACGTCAACTTCTTTGGTCATAAGCAGCCTCCTTTTACTTACTTTTTATAAGTAATATAATACAGGATTTTTGAAAGATTGCAAGCCCCAGATCTAAATTCTGATTTCCGGTCCCATTTGCCGGTTCATCATCAGCTTGATTTCATCCTTGATCTCGGCTCCCTCATAGAGAACCTTGTAGATCGAAGCTGAAATCGGCATGTCCAAAGAATACTTGTCGCAGATTTCGTGCACGGCCTTGACCGTCGTGGCCCCTTCGACGACCTGGCCCATGTTGGCCAGAACTTCGTCTAAAGGCTTGCCCTGGCCCAGCTGGTAGCCGCAGCGCCAGTTGCGCGAATTGACCGAGGTGCAGGTGACGATCAAGTCGCCGATCCCCGATAAGCCGCTAAAGGTCCAAGGCTGGCCGCCAAAGGCCACGCCCAGGCGGGTGATCTCCGCCAATCCCCGCGTCATCAAAGCTGCCTTGGCATTGTCCCCGTAGCCCAGGCCGGCCAGGATGCCGGCCGCGATGGCGATGACGTTCTTGACCGCCCCGCCGACTTGGACGCCGACCGGGTCGTTGCTGGTGTAGAAGCGGACATAGTCATTGGAAAAAATCCGCTGCATCTTGGCCGCGTTGTCCAGACTGGTCGACGCCAGGGTAATCGCCGTCAGGTCTTTCTGGGCGGTGTTTTCCGCGTGGCTTGGCCCGGACAAAACGATCATCTTGTCAAAGCCGTCTGGATAGATCTCGTCTTTGAAGATCTGCAAGACCAGCTTCTTGGTCCCCGGCTCAATCCCCTTGGTGGCCGAAACCAGGTAGGGCTGGCGGCCGCTTTCGTCCAGGGTCTGGCGCACCATTTTGGCAACCGACCGGACCGCGCTGGTTGGCACCGCGAAAAGGACGATGTCGCAGTCTTGCAAGACGGCCGGCAGGTCCGGGCTGGCCCAGACTGCAGGGTTGAGCGACCAGTCTTTCATATAATGGCTGTTGGTATGGCTTTGGTTGATCTCATCGGCAATGCTTTGCCGGTGGGCATACAGGGCCACCTCGTGGCCATTGTCGGCCAGCATGGAAGCCAGGACCGAACCCCAGGATCCGGCGCCTAAAACGGAAATTTTTGTCATTTTTTCTACCTCTCGTATGGATATTTTAAACCGCTACCATCAAGATACCACTTTGGCTTGACTTTGACACGCCGGTAGACGAATAAAATGATCACGCCGATCAGCAATAGCAGGCTGAGGGCCTGGGAAACCCGGATCACGCCGAAGATGTAGAGGCTGTCGGTCCGCATCCCTTCCACGAAGAAGCGCACCACTGAATACCAGGCCAGGTAGAACATGAAGACTTCCCCCTGCTTGAAGAGGTGCTTTCTGTGCCGCAGGCACAAGATCAGGATCAGCCCCAGCAGGTTGAAGAAAGATTCATACAAAAAAGTCGGCTTGTAGTAGTTGCCGCCGATGTACATCTGGTCGATGATAAAGCGCGGCAGATGCAGGCTCTGCAGGTATTGCAGGCTGCACTTGGCCCCGTGGGCCTCCTGGTTCATGAAGTTGCCCCACCGGCCCAGGACCTGGGCCGCCATCACGCCTGGCGCCACGATGTCCAGCACCAGAAAAGGCGGCAGGAAACGCTTGTAGCAAAAGACAAAGAGCACGATTGCTCCGGCGATCAAGCCCCCGTAAACGGCAATTCCCCCGTTCCAGATCGCGATGATCTCGCTGGGGTGCTGGGAGAAATAGTCCCATTCAAAAATGACGTAATAGATTCTGGCGCCAATGAAGCCGATCGGCACGCCCCACAAGAGCAGGTCGATAAAGTCGTCGCTCATGATCTGCCGCCTTTGCCCTTCCTTAATGGACATGAAGGTGGCCAGCAGAATCCCGCAGGCGATGATGATCCCGTACCAGCGCACGTGGAAGGGACCGAAACTGAAGGCGATTGGGTTGAGTGCTAAAGTCACTAGTCCTTTTCACCCCGCTTTTCTTCCTCGGTGTTTTCAGCAATCAGGCTGGTCAGGTTGTCGTCAAAAGTCTTGGCGGCGTCAAAGCCCATGGCCTTGGCTCTGAAGTTCATGACGGCCACTTCCACGATGTTTTCCATGTTCCGGCCGACCTTGACCGGGATGGTTACCTGCGGCACCGCGATGCCGCAGATGATCCGCGTGTTCTCCTGGAAGCCGAGGCGGTCATAGTTGGCCTTGGAATCCCAGTTGGTCAAATTGATGACCAGGGAGATGTCGGTTTCGTCCTTGATGGCCCCGATGCCGAAAAGCTTGAGGACGTCAATGATCCCGATGCCCCGGATTTCCATCAGGTGCTTCAAGATCCGCGGCGCCTCGCCGACCACGGTCTCATGGTCTCTTTGGTAAACGTCCACCCGGTCGTCAGCAATCAGGCGGTGGCCATGCTGGACCAGGGCCAGAGCGGTTTCTGACTTGCCGACCCCGGATTCCCCGGTCAGCAGAACCCCCATGCCGAAGACTTCAACCAAGACCCCGTGCACGCTGCTTCTTTCTGCCAATTTGACGGCCAGGTACTGGGTAATCATGCTCATCAGGTAGGTCGTCGTGTCGTTGGAGATCAGGATCGGCGTGCCTGCGGCTTCAGCGGCTTCCTTCAGCTCGGAAGGAACCGGCAGGTTGCGCGATACCAGCAGGCACGGCGTCTGCTTCTGGCAGATTTTTTCAAAAACCCGCC
>NZ_BOCG01000492.1 GCF_016587775.1 Lactobacillus nasalidis
CAGCTTCAACGACCTGCCCATGATCCAGGCCGCCGGCACCGGCGTCGGGGTGGCCAACGTCAGCCCGGAAATGCGGGGAGAATGCGACCGGATCACGGAAAGGACCTTTGACCAGGGAGCGGTCGCGGAAGCGATTGAGCGCTGGGTTTTGCCGGATTATGAGTGAGGCGGCCGCGGAAAAGCTCATTGCCGCCAGCTTAAAAAGTGGCACTGGCAGCGGGTGGCCCGGGAATGATATAATTAGGTCGCTATTTATAGCAGAATAAGCAGTCAGTGATCATATTTTTTCGGGAGTATAACAGTAAACATGCCAAAGCGAATCAATCTGCCAGACGGCCAGCAGGCCGTCGAATCTACCAAGGGCTTCTTCGGGGAGTTCAAGGCCTTCATCTCTAAGGGCAACGTGATGGACATGGCCGTCGGTATCATCATCGGCGGTGCCTTCACCACCATCGTCAAGTCCCTGGTCAGCGACATCATCAGTCCTCTTTTGGGTCTGGTCGGCGGGATGAATTTTGACCAGTTCTCGCTGAAATTTGCCGGGGTGACCCTGGCTTACGGGAAGTTCTTGACCGCGGTCATCAACTTCTTGATGATGGCCTTCGTCTTGTTCTTGATCGTCAAGGCCTTCAACCAGGCCGGGTCCTTGATCAAGAGGGAAGAAGAAGCTGAAGAAGAAGCAACGACCAAGGTCTGCCCTTACTGCAAGAGCGAGATCGACATTGAAGCCAGCCGCTGCCCGATGTGCACGTCGCAGCTTGAAGCTGAACAATAAAATAACCGGCAAAAAAACGAAGCCGCTCGACTTGAGCAGCTTCGTTTTTTGCTTATTCAATTGGGCCAGCGGCTTACTTAAGCTTGTGGTCCTTGATCATCTTGGCCTGCAGGTCAGCCAGGGCCGGGGTCAGGTAGACCGGGTAGCGGTCCGGGTTAAGCAGTCTTTGGGTTTCTTCTGGCAGTTCAGCCAGCTTTTCGTACATGTGCTTTTGGATCTTGAAGGTGTCGGTTTCGATTGACTTGGCCTTTGGGCCGACAACGACCTGGGTCAAGAGAACGGCGTCGAAGTCCTTCAAGTCGGCTTCAGTTTCGGTCATCATCGGGTCCATGTTGATACCGGTGAATTCTTCCGGCAATTCTTCATCAGCCAGGGCGATGACGTCGGCGAAGGCATTCTTGGTCCCCTTGTGGTAGAGGCGGTAGGCCTTCTTTTCACCAGGCAGGGTGACCTTTTCTTTGGAGTTGGACAGCTTGATCTTTGGCTGCCATTCCCCGTCGCCGATCTTCAAAGCGGCCAGCTTGAAGACCCCGCTTAAAACTGGTGAGCTGGAGCTGGTGATCAATTGCTCGCCAACGCCGAAGCTGTCAAGCGGCGCGCCTTCTTGGAGAAGGGAGTGGATGACGTTTTCGTTCAAGGCGTTGGAAGCAGTGATGGTAGCTTCCGGGAAGCCAGCGTCGTCCATCATCTTGCGGGCCTTGCGGGACAATTTGGCGATGTCGCCGGAGTCGATCCGGATGCCGAACTTCTTGTGGCCCTTGGCGCGGAGCTCCTTGAAGACCTTGATGGCATTCGGCACGCCGCTGGTTAAGACGTCGTAAGTGTCGACCAAAAGCAAGGCGTTGTCCGGGTAGACTTCAGCCCACTTTTCAAAGGCTTCAAGTTCAGTCGGGTAGCTTTGCACCCAGGCGTGGGCCATGGTGCCGGCAACCGGGATGTTGTACTTGGCTGCTGACAAGACGTTGCTGGTTGACCCGCAGCCGCCGATAACGGCAGCTCTGGCGCCCAGAACGGAAGCG
>NZ_BOCG01000493.1 GCF_016587775.1 Lactobacillus nasalidis
CAGTTCCGGCGTCCGCCAGATGGCTTGGTACAGGGCCCACATTACGGGCAGCTGGATCACCATCGGCAGGCAGCCGGCGTACGGATTGACGCCTGCTTCCTTGTAAAGCTTCTGCGTTTCTTCATTCAGCTTGTTGCGGGTTTCCAGGTCCTTGGCGGAGTACTTCTCCTGCAGGGCCTTCAGTTCCGGCTGAATCTCCTGCATCTTGCGGGTGCTGTTGATCTGCACCGCGTTCAAAGGTAGGAGGATCACCCGGATGATGACCGTAAAGATGATGATCGCCCAGCCGTAGCTGCCCCCGCAGACTTTGGCAATCCAAAGCACGAACTGGGACAGGTAGTAAACTACCCAGGCATCCCACCAGTTGCTGGAATTATGGGAGATCGGCGTTGGCTTCTGAGTGGTCTGCGTCGCGCAGCCGCTCAGGACAAGGGCAAAAACCGTCACCAGTGCCAGAGCGGCCAGCAGCCGCCTGGCATTCTTCTTCGATAAAATGTCCTTCACTGTTTTTCCTCTTTATTTGTTTGGCGTTTTCTCAATGACGTGGGCCAGATTCAGCGCGTGAAGCAGGTTGTCCCGCGTCTTTTCCCAATCAAAATCGCGAGCGTAGGGTCTGGCAATCACCAAGAAGTCCAGCCGCGGATCGATCCGGTCCCGGTTCTCGGTCAAAACCGCCCTAATATAGCGCTTGAGACGGTTGCGAACGACAGCCGTGTGGCCGACCTTCTTGCCGACAGAAATGCCGACGCGAAAATGCTGGTTCTGGCTCTTAGGCAGCACGTAAATCACGAAAGCCCGGTTGGCCACTGATTCGCCATTTTCAAATACGTTCTGAAAATCCTGTTCAGATTTAACTCGATATGACTTTCTCAAAGCTCTTTACACTCTTGCAAATTAAAAAAACCACTGGGATTCAGTGGCTTAAGCAGATAATACTTTTCTACCCTTTGCACGGCGTCTAGCCAATACCTTACGGCCGTTGCTTGTAGCCATACGCTTCATGAAGCCGTGAACGCGTGAACGGTGACGCTTCTTAGGTTGGTAAGTTCTCTTAGTTGACATATTTTGCACCTCCATTTTTAGTGCTACGTGCACAATTTCTTATCTAGAATAGCACGGAAACGCAAAAAAACCAAGCTTTTTCTTGCAAAGTTGTCAGACTTTTTCCTTAGACAGGCAGCCGGCCGGATGCTTCCTGTGGACAGAAACAAGTCCGGCAAAAAATTTTTTCGCGGCCATCAACAGGCTTTTTTGCAGCTTTATCCACAGTCCACATGCTGTTAAAAACTTTTTGAACACCCTGTGGAAAACTACCAGCAAAAACCGGCCCGCGTTTTGTGGCTCTAAGCAAAGTTGTCCACAAGGGTTATCCACTCTTGCCGGATTTTGATAAAATTATCAGCAGAGTTCACAGTGACTCTCCTCTTTCTTTTCCACAGGCTGTGAATTCTGGATTTCTTTCTTCCACCTGTGGAAAACCTGGCTGGTAAATGCTAAAATAATTTTGCTAAAAAATTTTTTGGAGGGAATGTTTTTTGTTCGATTTAGAAAAATTCTGGGATAGCTTCAACGCTGAAATGCGGTCCGAATTCAATGAAGTATCCTATAATGCTTGGTTCAAAAATACTAAGCCCGTCTCCTTCAACAAGGACACCCACGAATTGGTAATCTCCGTCCAAACCCCTGTGGCAAGGGGGTATTGGGAGCAAAACATCTCCGCTAACCTGATTCAATCAGCTTATGCCTATGCCGGAATCGACATCTATCCGGTATTCGTCGTCAAGAACGGCTCCAGCAGTGAAAGAATGCTGGAACCGCAGCAGCTGCCGCAGGCCAAGCCAGAGAAGCCGCAGCAGCCGGCGAGAGAATTCACCAAAGACCTGCGTCTGAACGAGAAGTACACCTTTGACAACTTCATTCAAGGGGAGGGCAACAAACTGGCGGCCGGAGCCGCCCTGGCCGTGGCCGACAACCCGGGGACCTTCTACAACCCCTTGTTCATCTTCGGTGGCGTGGGGCTGGGTAAGACCCACCTGATGCAGGCGATCGGGCACCAGATGCTGGCGGAAAGACCTGAAGCCAAGGTAGTCTACATTCAAAGTGAGACCTTCGTCAACGACTTCATCAATTCCATCAAGAACAAGACCCAGGACAAGTTCCGGGAGAAATACCGGACGGCTGACCTGCTCTTGGTCGACGACATCCAGTTCTTCGCCAAAAAGGAAGGGATCCAGGAAGAATTCTTCCATACTTTTGAGACTCTCTATAATGATCAAAAGCAGATCGTCATGACCAGCGACCGGCTGCCGACGGAAATTCCCGACCTGTCCGAGCGGCTGGTTTCCCGTTTTGCCTGGGGACTGCAGGTTGAAATCACCCCGCCAGACCTGGAAACGCGGATTGCCATCCTGCGCAAGAAGGCCGAGTCTGAAGGCCTGGAGATCGATGAGAGCACGCTGGACTATGTGGCCAGTCAGGTCGATACTAATATCCGGGAGCTGGAAGGGGCCTTGGTCAAGGTTCAGGCCCAAGCCACCATCCAAAAGCAGGACATCAACATCGGCCTGGCCCGGTCCGCTCTGGCTGACCTCAAGCTGGTGCAGAAGAGCAGGGGACTGCAGATTTCCAAGATCCAGGAGGTCGTGGCCAACTACTTCCAGACCTCGGTGCCGGATCTGAAGGGCAAGAAGCGGGTGCGGCAGATCGTGATCCCGCGGCAGATCGCCATGTACCTGTCCCGGGAGCTTACCGACGCCAGCCTGCCGAAAATCGGCCAGGAATTCGGGGGCAAGGACCACACGACCGTGATGCACGCCTGCGACAAGATCGCCCGCCAGATCAAAACGGACACCGAAATCAAGTCCGCCGTTTCCGACCTGCGGCAAATGCTGGAAAGATAGGTCCGGGGACAAACTGTGGACAAATCCCAAACTTATCCACAGCTTTTCAACCGGCAAAAGTCCGCCGCGGCGGCTTTCCGGCAAGTTATCAACAGAAACCACAGGACCTACTACTACAACTAAATATATAATATAAATAACTAAATAAAGAGAGCCTCATTTCAACCAAGGAGGAACAGATGAAATTTACCGTAAACCGCAATCGTTTTATCAATGACTTGAATTCTGTTTTAAAGGCCATTTCGTCAAGAGTGCAGATTCCGATTTTGAGCGGGATCAAGCTGGACCTGACTGACGACGAACTGATCATGACTGGCAGCAACACCGACATTTCCATCGAACTCAGCCAGCCGGCTTCCGACGATTTGAAGATCGAATCAACCGGTTCAATCGTGGTGACCGCCCACCTGTTCAGCGAAATCGTCCGCAAGCTGCCGGGCAAGGAATTTACTTTTGACGTCAAGGAAGGCAGCCAGATCCAGATCACTTCTGAAAGAGCCGACTACACCATCAACGCTCTGGAAGCCAGCTCTTACCCGCGCCTGCCGGAAATTACCGGAACTTCCTTCACGCTGCCGTCCAAGACCCTGCGCGAATTGATCAGCCAGACTGTTTTCGCGGTATCCACTGAAGACAGCCGGCCAACCCTGACCGGGGTCAACTTCACTTTCAAGAACGGGCAGATCAAGGCCGTGGCGACTGACTCCCACCGCCTGTCACAGAGAATCGTCGACGTTGAATCCGGCCCAAGCGAAGACCTGTCTTTGATCATCCCGGGCAAGAACCTGCAGGAACTGGCCCAGATCATCGGCGATGCCGACCAGGACATCCGCGTCTACCTGGGCGACAGCCAGATCCGCTTTGAATTTGACCGCCTGTCCTTCTACACCCGCCTGCTGGAAGGGAACTACCCGGACGTTGACCGGCTGCTGCCGACTGAATCAACGACCAGCGTGCAGTTTGCCGTCAGCGACCTCAGCCAGACTTTGAGCCGGGCCAGCCTGCTGACGCACGCCAACCGGACCAACGCCGTCCAGATGAAGCTGAACGTCGACGACCAGACCGTTCTGGTTTCCGGTAATTCCCCGGAAGTCGGCAAGATCGAAGAAGAAGTCGGCTTCAGCAGCCTGACCGGGAAGAACCTGACCATCTCCTTCAACCCGGACTACATGGCCGCTGCCCTGCGGGCCTCAGTGACCGACTCGGTCATCATCAACTTTACTGAGAGCCTGCGGCCGTTCACGGTCGTGCCGAATGACCAAAGCATCGAGTTCGTTCAGCTGATCACGCCAATCAGAACTTTCTAAAAATAAAACAAGCACCGAAAGCCACTCCCTGGAGTGGTTTTTTTGCGGCCTTTTTCTTATACGCGGTTTTTTACGGGTTTAAGCATAGGTTACCTGGCTTATGTACCACGATACTAAAATGGCAAATAAGCGCTCAGAGGCCCTAAAAAAGGCCTTCTTGATTGAGTTTCCCTGGAAAAAAGACTATAATTTATAAGTGGAATACTAGTTTTATATTGTTGAAGGTGAAGGCTATCGAAACTTTTGCGATTAACGGTGAATTCATCACCCTCGGTCAATTTTTGAAAGATGAATGTATTGTTGCCTCAGGCGGGCAGGCCAAGTGGTATCTCAAGGACAACCCGGTCCTGCTCAACGGCGCCAGTGAAGACCGCCGGGGCAAGAAGCTCTATCCCGGCGACCGGCTGGAAGTTGCCGGCACGGAATACGAGCTGGTTCAGGGACTTTAATGTACCTGGGGCGGTTTAAGCAGAGCGGCTTTCGCAACCTGGCGCCGCTGGATCTGGAGTTTGATCCGCATGTAAACGTGTTTCTGGGCGAAAATGCCCAGGGAAAGACCAATCTGCTGGAAGCCATCTATTTCCTGGCGCTCAGCCGGTCCCACCGGACGAGCAATGACCGGGAAATGATCGCCTTCGGCCAGGACTTTGCCAGTCTGGCAGGCCGCGTTCACAAGCAGCAGCTGGACCTGGACCTGCGGATCGTCATCAGCAAGAAGGGCAAGACGGCTTGGGTCAACCGGGTCGAGCAGGCCAGACTGTCCAAATATGTGGGCCACCTTAATGCCATCCTGTTTTCTCCGGAAGACCTGGAGCTGGTCAAGGGGGCCCCTTCTTTGCGCCGGCGCTTCATGGACCTGGAATTCGGGCAGATCAATCCCGAGTACCTCTATTTCGCCAGCCAGTACCGGCAGCTGCTCCAGCAGCGGAACAACTACCTCAAGCAGCTGGCCCGCGGGCAGGCGAGCGACCGCGTCCTGCTCGGCGTCTTGACCGACCAGGTGGCAGCGGCC
>NZ_BOCG01000494.1 GCF_016587775.1 Lactobacillus nasalidis
GGCACCCATGCTGAAAACGTCGCGCAGGATGCCGCCGACGCCAGTAGCTGCCCCTTGGTAAGGTTCAACGGCCGTCGGGTGGTTGTGGCTTTCAGCCTTGAAGACCACGGCTTGCCCGTCGCCGATGTCAACGACCCCGGCACCTTCGCCAGGCCCTTGCAGAATCCGCGGGCCCTTGGTCGGGAAGAGGCGCAAAACCGGCTTGGACTTCTTGTATGAGCAGTGTTCGCTCCACATGGCTGAAAAAAGGCCGGTTTCAGTATAGTTTGGCAGGCGGTGCAAAAGCTTGTCGCAGATGTAGTCGTATTCTTCTTCAGACAAGCTCCAATCAAGGTAAGGCTTCTTTTCTTTAATTTCTTCTGGAGTCATTTCCTGCATCATTATGCTTTTACCTCCGCATGATCCAAAATTGACTTAAACAGGCGCAGGCCGTCGGTGTTGCCCAAAAGGGCCTCAACTGCGCGTTCCGGGTGAGGCATCATGCCCAAGACGTTGCCTCTTTCGTTGGTAATGCCGGCAATGTTGTTCAAGGAGCCGTTCGGGTTTTCCTTTGAGTAGCGGAAAACGACCTGGCCATTGTCTTCAATCTTTTGCAAGGTTTCCGGGTCGGCGTAGAAGGAACCGTCGGCGTGCGCGATCGGCAGGTTGATCTTCTCGCCCTTTTGGTATTCGGAAGTAAAGATCGTGTCGTTGTTGACTACTTCCAGTTCAACCGTCTTGCAGACAAACTTCAAAGAGTCGTTTCTCTTCAAAGCCCCTGGCAAAAGGCCTGCTTCCGTCAAGATTTGGAAGCCATTGCAGGTGCCGAAGACCGGCTTGCCGGCCTTGGCCATCTCCACGATGGCCGGCATGATGTTGGTAAAGCGGGCAATAGCGCCGGCTCTCAGGTAGTCACCATATGAGAAGCCGCCTGGCAGCATGACCGCGTCAAAGCCGTCAAGGCTGCTTTCTTTTGACGGCACGTAGGCAACGTCAGCGCCCACAACCGTGTGCAGGGCTTCATAGAGGTCAATGTCGCAGTTTGAGCCCGGAAATTGAATTACCGCAAACTTCATTATTTTTCCTCCAAGATCTTGTAGCTGTAGGTTTCCATGTTGAAGTTGACCAGCAGCTCTTCAGAAATTTCCTTGACCGTTTCGGCTACCGGCTTGTCATTGTCTTCGATGGTTACGTCGAAGAACTTGCCGACCTTGACGCCCTTGACTTCATCGTGGCCCAGGGAGTGAATTGAGTTGGTGATGGCTTCACCTTGCGGGTCAAAAACTGATTGCTTGTAAGTTACATAAATCCGTACAGTAGTCATTGCTTAATCCTCCTTGGCCAAAGCGTCCTTCAAGCGGGCCAAAACTCTTTCGTAAACATCAATCAAGTTGCCGATCTGCCGGCGGTAAACGTCCTTGTCCATGTGGTCCTTGGTTTCAATGTCCCACAGGCGGCAGTTGTCAGGTGAAAATTCATCGGCCAGAACGACTTCGCCGTTTGGCAGAGTGCCGAATTCAACCTTGAAGTCGACCAGTTCCATGCCGGCTTCTCTGAAGAGCTTGGTCAAAAGCTGGTTGACCTGGCGGGAGATTTCCCAGATTTGTTCATGTTCTTCATGGGTCAGCAGGTGGAAGGCGATCGCGTCGGATTCGTTCATCAGCGGGTCATGCAGGGCGTCGCTCTTCATAAAAAGTTCTTCAACCGGAGTGTCCAGCTTCTTGCCTTCTTCCTTCAAGCCATAACGCTTGCAGAATGATCCGGCCGCGATGTTCCGGGTAACGACTTCCAAGTCGATCATCTTGACCTTCTTGACCAATTGTTCGTTTTTGGATAAACGCTTGATAAAGTGCGTCTTAACTCCATGCTTCATCAAATATTCGAAAACCAGGCTGGAAATTTCCGCGTCAAGCTCGCCCTTGTTTTGGAAAACGTCATGCTTCAAGCCGTCCAAAGCCGTAGCGTCATCCTTGTAAACAGCGCGCAGCACTTCCGGATCGTCAGTGGTCCACATTTCCTTAGTCTTACCCTGATAAAGCAGTTCTGCCATTTTGAACCCTCCGATTAACACGAACTATAATAACGTTAACAGGAATTACTATTCGTAATTTCTTTCTTGAACTAAGGATAACAACTTAAAAAAGTTTGGTCAAGGGATTTGCGAACATTTTTAAATAAGGTTGCGCTTACAGTCGGATAAGTCCCAGCGCTTTTCTAAAAATGCCCTTATAGCGGAAAAAATTCGGAGCTAATAGCGAACAAAAACAGCAGCTCCTGCTTTGAGCTGCTGTTTTTCATCGTCTTTTTCTTTTATTTTCTATATTTGTAAGCTTGCGTGCAATTATTGCATTTAAACACTATTCCAAACCCAGGCGCTTGAAAATATCGTCGACATGGCGCAGGTGCCAGTGGTAGTCAAACGCATCATCAAGATCAGCCTTAGTCAGTTGCTTTTGAATGGTCGGGTCGGCTTCAAGCAGCGGCCGGAATGGCACTTGTTCTGCCCAGCACTTGGCCGTGTATGGCTGAATCAAGTCGTAAGCTGCTTCTCTGCTCATGCCGCTTTCAACCAGCTTGAGCAGTACCCGGCCGGAGTAGATCAAGCCCAAAGTCTTGTCCATGTTCTTCTTCATGGTTTCCGGGAAGACGTCCAGGTTGGTCAGGATCTTCCCCATCCGGTTGAGCATGTAGTCAAGGCCAATGGTGCTGTCTGGCAGGATCACTCTTTCAGCGCCTGAGTGGGAAATGTCTCTTTCGTGCCACAGGGTCACGTCTTCGTAGGCCGTCACGACGTTGCCGCGCAAAACTCTGGCCATCCCGCAGATGTTTTCAGAGCCAATCGGGTTGCGCTTGTGCGGCATGGCGGAAGAACCCTTTTGGCCCTTGGCGAAGTGTTCTTCAACTTCATGGATTTCCGTTCTTTGCAAAGACCGGATTTCCGTTGCGATGTTTTCCAAAGAAGTTGCGACCAGGGCGATGGCTGCGATGTATTCAGCGTGCAGGTCGCGCGGCAGAACCTGAGTCGAGATTTCCTGGGCGCGCAAGCCAAGCTTCTTGCAGACGTATGCTTCAACTTCCGGGTCGACTTCAGCGAAAGTGCCGACCGCCCCAGAGATCTTGCCGGCTTCCACGCCGCGGGCAGCATGTTCGAAGCGTTCCTGGTTCCGCTTCATTTCTGAGTACCAGCGGGCAAACTTCAGGCCGAAAGTGGTTGGTTCGGCGTGAATGCCGTGGGTGCGGCCCATGCAGACCGTGTCCTTGAATTCAAGGGCGCGCTTGGCCAGGATGTCGATGAAGTTCTGGATGTCCTTGCGGAGGATGTCGTTGGCCTGCTTCAATTGGTAGCCTTGGGCCGTATCAACCACGTCAGTGCTGGTCAGGCCGTAGTGAACCCACTTCTTTTCCGGCCCCAATGATTCGGAAACCGTCCGGGTGAAGGCAATCACGTCATGGTGCGTTACGGCTTCAATTTCGTTGATCCGGTCAACGCTGAATTTGGCGTTTTGCTTGATCTTTTCCACGTCTTCGGCTGGAATGTGGCCCAGCTTGGACCAAGCTTCGTCGGCAGCGATTTCTACTGCCAGCCAGCATTCGTATTTCTTTTCATCGGTCCAAATGGCACCCATTTCTGGTCTGGTATAACGTTCAATCATTTATTTTCCACCTTTAAAAAATTAACAATTACCTGCTTAATCATTATACATCCCAAACTTTGGTCGCGGCAATTTCCGCCAAAGTCTGGTCAACATCGTCCGTCAAAATGGTCACGTGCCCCATCTTGCGGTCCTTGCGGACTTCGCTTTTGCCGTAGTCATGGAAGGACCACTGCGGCTTTTCGGCAATCAGCTTTTCCGTACCGGCAACATGCTGGCCCAGCACATTGACCATGACGACCGGGCTGAGCAGCTTGATTTTTGGCAGCGGCCAGTTGCAGATGGCCCGGTTGTGGACGGCAAACTGGGAGAAGTTGCAGGCTTCAATTGAGTAGTGGCCCGAATTATGCGGCCGCGGAGCCAGTTCGTTGATGACGATCCGGTCGTCTTTGGTCACGAACATTTCCACGCCCAAGATCCCGCGCAAGTCGATCGCTTCCGCGATCTTGACAGCTGCATCCTGGGCTTTTTGGGCTAATTCTGGAGAGATCCGAGCTGGGACGATGCTTTCGTGCAAAATTTCTCCCTGGTTGATGTTTTCACTGACCGGGAAGACCGTGATCTGCCCGTCGCAGTTGCGGCCAACCATGACGGAGGCTTCCATGCGGAAGTCAACGAACTTTTCCAAAATGCAGTCCCCGCAGGCCAGGACATCCGCGGTTTTGTCCAGGTCAGCTGATTCTTTCAAAACCACCTGGCCCTTGCCGTCGTAGCCGCCTTCACAGGTCTTTAATACGGCCGGCAGACCTAAATCGCTGACGGCAGCTTCCAGGTCGGCCCGGCTCTTGACCGCTCTGAACTTGGCTACTTCACAGCCAGC
>NZ_BOCG01000495.1 GCF_016587775.1 Lactobacillus nasalidis
AATTCAGCTCGCTCGACTTGCATGTATTAGGCACGCCGCCAGCGTTCGTCCTGAGCCAGGATCAAACTCTCAATTTGAAATTGAGCCTTTTTAATCTGCTCCAGATTATTTGCTTGCGAATTGACTTCGCTTATTTGTTTGGATCAAACTTCGTTTGACCCGCACACTGCGAAACTTTGTTCAGTTTTCAAAGTACCAACTGCATCTTTGTGACGCAACGTTTTATATCTTACTCGCTTGTTGACTTATTGTCAACAGCTTTCTGATATTTTCTTTTTGCCTCCGCGAGACTTGCTTGTCTCACGCGGCAACAAATATTAGTATACTAGAAAATTCTGATTCGTCAAATTTGCTTTTTCATTCGTTTTATGATTGGTTCACCCGGCGGAGTTGTTGCCAGTTTTTTGCCCCGCCGGGCCAGTAAAAATCGTATTATGGGCTTTTTGCCCAAAGTCATGAGGAAAATTGTTCTTGTTTTGCCCTTTTTCAGCTGAAAAAGCCGGGAATTTTTTTGAGATTTTTTCTAAAAAACAAAAAATGACGGCCTAAGCCGTCATTTTCTTTCTGTAACTCTGCTTGCGTCATTATCTCTGCAGCTTGGCTACCAGCTTGTTTGGCAAAACGAAGCTCTGGCTGCCCATGGACATCGGGCCTACTTCGCCTTGGCTAAAGACGATCACCACCTGGTTCTTCTTGTTGACGTAGAACTGCTGGTTCTTCTTGATCTGGCTGAAGCCGTCCGGGTCGCCGTTGGCCTTGAGGAAGTAGCTCTTGCTCTTGTCCTGCTTCATGGCCTGCTTCATCTGCTTGATCAAGTTCTGGCTGATGGCCTGGCGGTAGTTGCTGCCACTCTTGAACAGGTCGCTCAGCTTGACCTGCTTGCCACTGGCCTTGCTGAAGACGTAGTAGCGGCTGCTTTCCGCGCTGTCGGCCTGGGTCGTTACGGCCGTCAGCTTTACGGCATACCAGTAGCGGTTGTTGGTTACTTGCTTGGTCTTGACCGTCAGCGAACCGTAGCCGCCCTTCTTCAGGGAAGCCTTGAAGTCCTTGATCAGGCTGGCCGTTTCCTTGGCGATTTCCCGGTTGACGGCCTTGCTGCTCTTCTTGGCTTCCTTGGCTGCCGGCCCGGTGATCCCGCTTACGGCTACCTTGGAAACCGAAACGTCGGCTGAGTGCTTGCTGCTTTCATAGTGATAGTCGCGGAAGGTTACCAGCTTGAAGTAGCTGCCAACGACTGGCAGGTTTTGCATGGCATGAGCCACCTGCGGAGTGGTGTTTGGCAAAGCCACGCTGAAGGCAGCGGCCGCAGCCAGGCCGGCAACCAGCCGCACCCATGGCTTGCGCTTGGCAGACAGGGAGACGATCTTCTTTTCCTGCCCTTGTCCCCGGTTGGCAGCAGCCTCCAAAATGTACTCACTCTTGATTCCGCCCATTGCATCCATTAAGTCAGTGTTTTTCATAATGTTATCCCCTTTGTTTAAATAAATTTGTTTTCCTGCAGTTTTTTGCCCAGCTGCCGCCGCATCCGCATCAGGCCGACCTTGACGGCTGACGCGCTCATGCCGTTGTTGGCGGCAATCTCGCTGACGGCATCCATGTAAAAATACCGCTGCACGAAAATGATTCTTTTTTCTTTCGGCAGACCCGCCAGAAAATCATTGATGATTTCCGTCAAAACGCTGCCTTCAATCCCTTCCAGCTCCGGCTGCTCCTGGCTGACGGCGGATGACTCTCCAATTTCATCCAGCGCCACCGTGTACTGCTCACCTGCCCGCTTCTGCCGCTGCTGGTCGCGCAGCATATTTAAGGCGCCATTTCGCGTGATGCGTCCTAAATATGCCAAGAGACTCCGCGGCCGCTTCGGCGGGATCGTGTCCCAGGCTTTCAGCCATGTATCGTTCAGGCACTCCTCAACGTCCTCCTGGTCCCGCAGAATGTTGCGGGCAATCGTTGAGCAATATGCCCCGTATTCACTCTGGACTGAAGTGAGCGCCGCTTCGTTTCTGGCGAAGAACTGCTCGATAATCTCAGTTTCTCTCACTGTCTTTTTCCGTCCTTTTTGCTTTTTGTTTTTCGAGGCCCTTATCTCCTCTACCCTAATAGACACTGCAAGGAGTTGAAAGGTTACACTTTTGCCCAAAAATTTTTGAAAAAAGTTTCCGCAAAAAAAGGAACCCCTTCAGCGGAGTTCCTTTTAAGCTTAGTGCCACTTGACTTCAGCAGTGATCTTGGTCATGCCGTGCATGTACGGACGCAGGGCTTCCGGCACAGTAACCGTGCCGTCTTCGTTTTGGTAGTTTTCCAAAATTGCGGCAACCGTCCGGCCGACAGCCAGGCCTGACCCGTTCAGGGTGTGAGTCAGCTTGACCTTGCCGTCTTCATCGCGGTAGCGGATTTGTGCCCGGCGAGCCTGGAAGTCGGTGCAGTTTGAGCAGGATGAGATTTCCCGGTAAGTGTCTTGGGCTGGCATCCAGACTTCCAAGTCGTAAGTCTTGGCACTGGTGAAGGATGCATCCCCGGTTGACAGGGCAACGACCCGGTATGGCAGGCCCAGCTTCTGCAGCAGGTGTTCAGCGTTGTGGGTCAGGTTTTCCAGTTCCTTCCATGATTCTTCCGGCTTAACGACCTTGACCATTTCCACCTTGCGGAATTCGTGCATTCTGATCAAACCACGGGTGTCGCGGCCGGCAGAACCAGCTTCGCTTCTGAAGGCCGGTGACAGGGCAGTCACGTTGATCGGCAGGTTGGCGCCGTCAATGATGTCGCCTCTGAAGTAGTTGACCAAAGGAACTTCGGCAGTCGGGATCAAAGTCAGGTTCCGCGGCACTTCCGGGTCGTCGTTTTCAACGATCGTGTAAACGTCCTCGGTAAACTTCGGGAACTGGCCGGTCCCTTGCATTGAGTCGTTGTTTACCAGTGACGGCGGAATGATTTCCGTGTAGCCTTCGCTGGTGTTTTCATCCAGGAAGAAGTTGTAGACGGCCCGTTCCAAGAGAGCGCCGGCCCCCTTGTAGTAAACGAAGCGGGCTGCGGAAACCTTGCTTGCGGCATCCCAGTCCAGGATGTTCAGGTCAGTCCCCAGATCCCAGTGGGCCTTTGGCTCGTAGTCAAACTTGGTCGGCTCGCTCCAGCGGCGGACTTCTTCGTTGTAGCTTTCGTCAGGGCCGATTGGGTCTGAGTCAGCCGGGAAGTTCGGCAGCCGCAGCAGGATGTATTCCTGCTTTTCCTGCAGGTC
>NZ_BOCG01000496.1 GCF_016587775.1 Lactobacillus nasalidis
GCCGTTACCTCACCAACTAGCTAATGCGCCGCGGGCTCATCCTAAAGTGACAGCTTGCGCCGCCTTTCAAACTTGAGTCATGCGACTCATGTTGTTATCCGGTATTAGCACCTGTTTCCAAGTGGTATCCCAGTCTTTAGGGCAGATTGCCCACGTGTTACTCACCCATCCGCCGCTAGCGTCCAACAAATCACCCCGAAGGGATCTTTGAATTCAGCTCGCTCGACTTGCATGTATTAGGCACGCCGCCAGCGTTCGTCCTGAGCCAGGATCAAACTCTCAATTTGAAATTGAGCCTTTTTAATCTGCTCCAGATTATTTGCTTGCGAATTGACTTCGCTTATTTGATTGGATCAAACTTTGTTTGACCCGCACACTGCGAAACTTTGTTCAGTTTTCAAAGTACCAAC